>JAYVFX010000568.1:0-4191 GCA_043772795.1 Deltaproteobacteria bacterium | reverse complement strand
ATGAAGCAGAGACCCCAGCGAACGAACTCTATGAACTTGAGGACGGTACGGCTTGCTATGTGACTCGTTTGTGGCCCGTTGGGAAACACGCTGAGCTCTTTCTTACTCAAGCAGGAGTAGTCAAGAAGTTTGACTTCCACTCAAGCTTTAAGATTAACGCGCGAATCTTTGCAGGAGAGGGTAACTATGCAGCGAATTTTAGTCGCTACAAGGAATACATCAAAACCGAGCGTCTCCCCCTCCTCTGTGTCGCCATACCTTTCGGCTCCTTTCAAAACACCGAGGCAGTGCTGCAGCGCAAGTTTCTGGTCAACGTGGGCGAGCAACCGATTGACGGAAAATGGGAGAAACGCCATGAGGATGACAACCAGGAGTATTATTTCTGGCGTTGGGCAGATGAGCTTCAACTACGAAAGAAAGTGAGCATTTCCGTCAAAGCACCCGAACTGGGCATCAGGTTTGAATACCAGATTGAGATGTTGCTCCCAAAAACTGGCATGGCTGAGTGCTGGCAGAATCTCCCGGGAGCTTTTCTCCCATGGGTTTTACTAGCTCAGCCTATGGCGAGCATGAAGGAAGGGATGAAATGGAATGATCTAATGTTAGCGAAGGAGGCGATTGCGCCTGGGCAACCGAGTTTCTCCGAGTCTCTGCTCCGTAAATATGCTCGCTACGGATTGCTTGTCCAACGAGGACAGATTTGGATGATTGCCGAGTCGCGCGCGGTCTTGGAACCTTCGGCATTCGGTGGGTGCGATCTACGGTTTAGTGGCAACCCTGCCGTACTTTGGAGCTTGTTCCGATATGTGCACGATCAAGTTCCTGGTTTCTCGCTACCAGTGATTGAGGTTATTAATAAGCGAGGTGACCTGCCCTTTTTGCTGATGCAGTGGAGGGAAGAGCAACGACGGCCTGTCAAAAAGTATCTGGAAAATCCCAAACACAATGTTCGCATCGTTTCCGACCTTTGGAGACCTTAACTATGGATTCCCTCACTGCGCGTTTTAACAAAGAAGTATTTTCTCCCTATCTCGATCTGCTCAAGACTGAGTATCGCTTTCATCCTCAATTTGCCCATGCGAAGCGCCTGTGGGAGGAAAGCCTCACGATGAAAGAGTTGGTCCAAGGCCCGTACCTGGAGAAGTCGCAAATGTATGCACAGGGCGAGCCTTTAGCTGAGCTGCCGCTGCACGAAAAAACAATAGCAACGATCCGCAAGCGGCTCAGCGAACGACCCCTTTACAAACACCAGACGGATGCGCTTAAGTTAGTGCTAGCGGGACAAAACGCCGTCATCGCCACCGGCACCAGCAGCGGCAAGACGCTCTGCTATCAAATTCCCATTCTTGACGACTTGCTCCGTGATCCATCGTCGGGGCTGCGCGCTATTATCATTTATCCACTCAATGCCCTCGTCAACGATCAGTTGAACGAGTGGGAACAGATGCTAGCGGGGCACGATCAAATCACTTTCGCGCGCTTCACCGGACAAACTCCCAATTCACAAAAAAAGTATGAAGAACGATTGAAAACAACCATCCGGGAGCAACTGGCCGACAACTCACCTAACCAGCAGGAGGCGCTCCAGCGCGAAGTAACGCGACGCCTGGAGGAACAGTTGCAAAAGGATCCCCGGAACCGTCTCAATCACCGCGATGCCATCCGCGACAAGCCGCCTCAAGTGCTCATCACCAACTTCTCAATGCTGGAATACTTAATGGAGCGCCCTGTGGACGCGCCGATTTTTGAGGACGCGCGGCTCAAGTTTCTGGTGCTCGATGAAGTTCATGCCTACCGCGGCGTGCAAGCCACAGAGATTGCCTTTTTGCTTCGTCGGCTCAAGGACCGTTTGGGTCTGGAGAAACTGACATGCATCGCGACTTCCGCCACGCTGGGCAAATCGAATGACCCCAAAAGCACGGACAAAGTCCGCCAGTTCGCCTTTGATCTTTTCGGTGAAGATTTCACTGCACCGAATCCGATTTACGGAACAGCGGCGCAACTACAACTTGACTCGCCCTCAGTTTGCCCGACCACCGCTCAATACATCAAAGCAGCAGAGTCTTTACGGGCAGTGGATGAAGCCGCTGCACGCCGGTCTTTGTGCTCGAACAACTCTGCTGAAACACTAGCGGCTCTACTTGGCCGCGATGAGAATTTGTACCGCCTGCGCAAGGAAATCCTTACTCGACCTTTACTGTTGAGCGATGCAGCTGGCGGGCTGTGGCCGGGCAACCCCCAAGCTGAAGACGGTCTGCAAGCTCTTTTGGAAATCGTCGCGGCTGCCAAACAAGATGAGGCGCATGAAGATTTACTGCCGACGCGGTTGCATTATTTTGTGCGGGCGCAAGACGGACTACATGTTTGCCTGCATCAGCAGTGCCCCGACCGCCGCGACGGAAAGCCCGCGTTCTTCGTCTCGCGAAAGAGTGATGCTGACACACCCGAAGGCATCTGCCCTGCTTGTTGCCGAGTAGGCCGCCTGTCGAAACTTGTTGAAGTCGTGACTTGCCGCAAATGCGGCTATCTCTACGGAGCGCTGCAAGATCTAGGGCCACGCCGTGCGCAAAATCCTGAAAGCGAGAACGACACCCCCAAACCGCAATTTGATTCCTTCACCACTGAATTAGGCTGGGCGGCGGATTCTTTTTGGTCGTACTTTAGCGTTGACGATGACTTGCCGTATCCACTCCAGCCAAACATTGATGATGAAGACGAAGATCAAGATGACTTGTTTCTCAATCCTGCGGAGTTGGACTGGTGCGTTAGTTGCGGAAAGAAGAAGGACAACGGAACAGGGGACAATTGCGATTGCGCCAGCCCCCATCTGCGACGCATCAAAGTGTTTCACCGGCAATGTCCAGCACAGCAATATGCGAACCTGTATAATCAGCAAAAAAAACTCCTGACCTCATGTCCGAACTGCGGTGCGCGCAATGGATCGGGTCTCGAACCGGTGCGGCGATTTCAGGAATCGGATGATGAAACAGGTTTGGCGATGGCCATCCCACTTGCGCACTTCCAAGTCAGCCCTCCCAAAGTCGAGGGTAGACCGCCACGCAAGCTGCTTTGTTTCACCGACCATCGTCAACGCGCCGCCGCTTTTCCCGCATTGCTGGAAGAGGAAACGTTCGCGCATGACCTGGGGCGCAAGATTGTCAAGATTGTTCACGCGAGAGAGAGGCCGCTCGATTTAGTAAGTTTGGGCGAGGACCTGGCCGATCTTGCCGATCCACAATCGGACCACCACGACCCGGATTTCTTCCTTCCCGCCTCCCGCTTCCCCGACGAGAAGCTGGAGCCTAAAGACAAGCGCAACCTCTGGATTGCGGAAGCGTTCAGCTACTTCGGCATCCCGGACTCCGCGCGCGAATCAGCGGAAGACTTGGGTTTGGTGACAGTGGAGTATCAACTCAAAGATGCTGAGAAGAGCGCCTTTCACAAACTACTTTCAACGCCGACACTATCGCTACCAGAATCCACTGCCGTCTTGCAGGTTTTGCTTGGGTTTGTGCGACAGAGAAAGGCATTCACTTTGCCTAAAGGCCGCGTCGAGCCTGATTCTCTCGCATTTGGGCGCGTCACCGCTGATATTGCTTACGCCCTACGCCGTGAAGGCATTAGAAACACTCAGGGCTGGCTGCCACGCTACGGCGACAACTTTATCACCGATTACTTGCGTCGTTTGTTGGCTTTGCCGTCAAGCGAAACGCTCACGCTTGCGGAAAAGATTTGGCAATTTCTGACCTCTCAGTTTTTGTTGATTTCAAATAAAGAGGCTTGGAAACTCGACCATGAGCGTCTGTTTGTGGTGAAACCCGCGGCGCGATAAGTGTGCAACCGTTGCGGTGTGATAACGGTTTACTCTGCCCAGCAGTGCTGTCCGCGCAAAGAATGCAGAGGAAGACTACAAGCTCGACCATTCGATGCAGCACAAGAGAACATCATCGCTCGCTGGGTGGCAGGCGCAGGTGAGCCGCAATTCACAACCCTGAAATCCGAGGAACACACGGCCCAGATAAACAAAGACCTGGCGAAGAAAATCGAAGATGAATTTCGCGCTGAGGGCGTAAACTTACTCAGCAGTACGACCACTTTTGAAATGGGTATCAACATCGGCGATCTGCAAAAGGTCTTGCTTCGCAACGCGCCTCCGACGAGTGCTAACTACGTGCAAAGGGTCGGGCGCAC
>JAYVFX010000567.1:0-9398 GCA_043772795.1 Deltaproteobacteria bacterium | reverse complement strand
CCGAGCATCCGGGCGAGTTCTTGCAATTGTTCACTCTGCGTGAGTTTTTTCGTTGACGAAGTCGTGCGTCCTCGGGTTGTTGTCTTCACTACGGTATATGCATGATCGGCAAAGGCCGCGATCTGCGGGAGGTGAGTGATACACAACACTTGTCGTTGCTTGGCGAGGGTTTTGAGGCGACGGCCGACGACTTCAGCAATCGCACCGCCAATACCGGCGTCAACTTCATCAAAAATCAGTGTGGGCGCTTCCCCCGCTGCTGCGCTCAGGGCCTTCAGCGCAAGCATCAAGCGGGACAGTTCGCCACCAGAGGCTACCTGCACGAGCGGACGCAGCGGCTCGCCGATATTCGCAGAGAGGTGAAATTCGACGCGATCACATCCTGTCGCTCGTACATGCTGGTTCCCCCGGACGAAGGGTGTCTCGCCCGGTTCGCCATTCTCATTGTTCGTGTCTTCGGGAAAACGAACACTGAAGCTCGCGCCTTTCATGCCGAGTTTGGTCAGCTCTTTTTTCATGTTCGCTTCGAGTGTCTGCGCTGCGGTCCGCCGGCGTTGCGATAGCTCCTGCGCACACGCCCAAGCCGAGGTCGACGCTCTCTCTATGTCCTGTCGTAACGCACTGCTCGTTTCTTCTCCCCCTTCGAGCCGCTGCAATTCGTGCGTAATCGACTCATACAAAGTGAGTGTAGCTTCAACACTGCCACCGTATTTGTGTTTGAGGCGTGAGAGCAGCGTGAGGCGTGCATCGACCTCTTCCAGACGATCTGGATTGAGGCGAACGCGGGTGCCGTATTTATGGAGTGACCGAGCGGCTTCTTCGACCTGAGCGACACTGCTACTGACTAGGGCAACAATATCTTCGAGGCCAGCGTCGATCCGCGCTAAGTCACGCAGCCGTGTGAGCAGTCGTCCCAGGCGATCGGTCACCGCTTCTTCTCCTCCGACCAACAGCTCTTCTCCAGCAATCACTCCTTGTGCGAGTTTTTCAGCGTTTACTAGAAGCAGTTTCTCTTGACGAAGAACTTCATCCTCTCCCGGACGGAGTTCCGCGCGCTTGATCTCCTCAGCTTGGAAACGGAGAAGTTCCCGCCGTGCCTGTGCGGCCTCTTTACCTTGCGTCAGTGCTTGCAGCCGAGACCACAACTGGCGGAGTACGGAATAGTAAGTCTCCATCTCTCGAAGCTGCGGCGTGTGGCTGGCAAAGCCATCAAGGAGGCCCAAGGCCGCTTCTGCTTCGAGCAAAACTTGCTGTTCGTGCTGGCCGTAGATATGCATGAGTCGTTCGCCAAGTTGGCGGAGGACGGCGACGGTTGCGACGGCACCGTTAAGATAGACACGTCCACGGCCATTCTGTGCGATGATTCTTCTCACAAGCAGTTCGTCATTGGTGGGATAGCCGCTTTCCTCCAACAGGCGCGGAATCCGATCGTCATCAAGCGCAAATATCGCTTCCACGCTGGCTTCTTGGGCTTCATGGCGGATCAGGTCGGACGCTGCGCGGCTGCCAATGACAAGTCCCAATGCTTGCATCAAGAGGCTTTTCCCTGCGCCTGTCTCGCCAGTAATGACATTGAAGCCTTCTTCAAACGAGACTTCGAGATCGTCAATCAGCGCGAGATTTTTGATATGGAGATGACGGAGCATGTTCTGAAAAGGACTCGGCCTTTAGCTTTCTATCGTCAGTCAAATAGAGTGAATTGTACTCCGCGCGACTTTTCCAACAAGGCGGGTCAGGTCGTTGGCCGCTGCGCGTCTTGCAGTCGGTGACTGAGAATCTTGGCCAGATTCAGGAAAATCTTGGCGCCAATGCGGGGATAGCGCTGCTGCATGCGAGCGAGGAATCGCTCATTTACTGCCAAGACCTCAACATCATCAGTGGCAACGACATCCGCGGTCCGCACATGATCACCAATCAGCGCCATCTCGCCGAGAACCTCCCCTCGTTGCAGCGTACGCACGCGCCGAGCTTGGGTCGTAGGATTAATAATCACGTCTGCAGCCCCGGTGAGGAGCAGGTACATTTCCTCACCTTTTTCCCCAGTGCGGATGATATGTTCTCCCTTAGCAAATTTCTTCAATTCTCCCATTAGTGTGACAATCTTTGCTTGCGAAGGCCGCAAGCCATCGAAGAGCGGAATGGTTTTATGGGGATCTTTGCCGAGTTTGAGATAGAGCAGATCCCACAAGGTAATGATGCGCGTTGTTGCCAGGAGCGCTGGCAGAAGGACAAGGTCATTCACAAGTGCTGCAGCAATCGTGATCGAGGTGAGCAAGCCGAATTTTTGAATCGGCACGAAGTTCGAGAACAGCAGTGTGAGAAAACCTAACCCAAGGGCGGCTGAGGCATAGATAATGGGTTTACCGACGGTAGCAACGGTCTGGAAAATTGCGCGTTCCTGATCATGCGTCGTACGAATCTCGGAGCTGAGGCGTGCGAGATAACGAATCGCATCTTCAACCGCAATACCAATCGCAATTGAGGCAATAATGCTGGTCCCGAGGTTGAGTGTCACACCCGCCCAGCCCATTGCGCCGAAAAAGATCACTACGGCTAAGAGATTGGGAATTAACGACAAGAAGCCGACCTTGATCGATAGGAACATGAGCGAGAGTACGATGAGAATCATCACCAATGCCAGACCGAGGCTTTCGACTTGGCCCCAGACGATGTCTTCGGTGGCCTTGTTTAGCAGAATGAGATTCCCAGTCGGACGGACTGTGACCTCAAGGGGAAAATGCACCCTCGCGTAGGCCTCGACTGCATCAGCAGTACGGATAATGTCACTGGAACTTGTCAGTCGCGTACGCACAAGAATATTGGCAGTCGAAAAGTCGGAAGTGACGACAGAGGAGAGTGTTTTGGGAATGCCACTCACGATTTGCATCACACTGCGTAACTGGTCGGGTGGGTCAATCTGTTCTGGTTTTTCCCATAGCGTGGCCAGCAACACGCCGGGCGTTGCTGGTGCAGTAGCGGGCGACGAGGGTTCGCTGCCTTCGACGATGATGTCGTTCGAGTCTGTTCCACCGCTTTGAATCGCTTTATCGAAGAGTTCGCAATAATCGACCAACGACAGTGTCTGGTCTACGCCAGGGAGTGAGGTGAGATACCGTTGCAGTCCCTTAATCCGCCGCAGTACATCCCAACTCTTCACGCCATCCCGCATGCCACTCTCAACTACGACATAGAAAATCTGTGTCCCGCCGATCTTCTCGCTGATGATTTCATTAGCGCGACGCACAGGAGAGTCGGCCTTAAAGAACTGCAGAAAATTTGAATCGACCCGAATCCGGGTGATACCCCAAAGGCACGGCAATGTGAGTAACCCCGCCGCGATGATAATGAGCTTCTGATGGTCGTGATCAAACTGCGCGATATTTGCCAATACCCCATTGAGCCATCCCCCCTTTGATGCCGTTTGAGAGGGACGCGGGAGTGGAAGAAGCGCGAGTGCCGCAGGGATTAGCGTAAGCACAATGATCGTAACGCTGGCAAACCCAACCGCAGCGTACAAACCAAGTGCACGAATGGTGCCAATGCGGTTCACAAGGAGTGTTATAAAACCGACGATCGTTGTTAACGCCGCGACCGTCACTGGGACGCTGACGCGCGCGAGGGAGCGCAGTGCCACATCTTTGGGATCACCGCCATGTTCTGCCTCTTCTTCGTACTGGGCGATGACGTAGATCGAATAGGTGCTGCCGATCACAATGAGTAATGAAGGCAGTACCAGCGTGCCGATGGTGATTGGTGCATTGACAAGAGCCATCACGCCCAAGGTCCAGATGACCCCGCACAGGACAGAGAGAAGAGGAAGAAAAATGCCACGCAGATTGCGGAAGCAGATCGCGAGAACGGCGATAATAACGGCGAGGCTGAGCGGAACGAACGTTTTCAGGTCCTGCTGCATCAGCTTGACCGAATTGATTTTGATGTTCTGCATGCCGGTCAAGTAAATCTCATCTGTCCCGCGTTCACGCTCGATGATCTCTTGGAGTTTTTCGTCGATCTGTTTCTCGGCAAACTCTTCATCAGTGAGGTTCTTGAATGAGATGATGAGTGCCGCGCCTTTGCCATCTCGTGATGCAAGATTGAGGTAGATGGGATTCTCTTCAACCTTTTTCCGCAGGGCAGCGAGCGCGTCTGGCGTCGTGGGAATCTGGGGAATTAACAACGGCGGCTCAAGAGCGTTGGCAATAGGATCTACCACGTTGGTTAAGCTCAAAACGCTCTGTACGCCGTCGACTTTTTCTACCTGGGTGGTGAGTCTCTTCAGTTTTTCTAAAATGGTCGGGATATAGATATTGTCAGTAACGAGCCCAATCACCCCCTTGTCGTCGCTGCCAAATAATCCACGAATCTTCTCGGCGTAGGCCTTGTTCGGGTCATTCGTCGCGAGCAGATGTTCGACGGAGCTATCGATGCGGAGGTGGCGCGCATGAACACCGAAGAACACCGTGAGGAGTACGAGGAGCAACAGAACGAGTTGCGGTTTGTTTACGATCAGACGAAAAATCTGCTGCATTGAGCCTCCCCACTATTCTCTAAATCAGAACGCATGATACTCCTCCACTTTACGATGCGACATTACAGAAATGTCATTCTGAGCGACAGCGAAGAATCTCTCTGAGAGACCTTTCACTTCGTTCAGGGTGACACCTCCGGCGTGTCGCGCTTATGCCGTCCGACTTAGACTGGAGCATCCCTAACCTGACTGACGGTTATAGCAAGCAAGCAGAGAAGGGAAAGAGGAGCGTATGGGACAAGGCAGTAGAGACGCTCCGGCGAGGCGTCTCTACAAAATCATGAGAACTCTACAATTAGGGTTCCGATGGTGAGAACCCTTCAGACTTGACCGCGCGGCCTGCTCTGCGCTAAGCCAAAAGGCAGAGGTGCTGTAAACGCGTGGCGGACATCGACGGGCTGAACCAACTTATTTGGACCATGGGACTGAAATTTCGCGCGGCGTTGGCGCAACAGTCTCGCTTGGCTCACGATCAGGCCTTGACGCTGGCGGCGACACATCTCTTCTCTTCTCTCCCAGAAGCAGTGCGACGAACCCTCAAGCGTACGACGCCTGAGCAGATTGCTCAGCGTGGAAAACGCTTAGGCTCGTCGGTTTCTCCTCTCGCGATTTGGTTGTTTGGTTACTATTTTTTGCTTGGCCGAGAGGTCCTCATTGACTTTGGGCGGGTGTCCCCCCGTGACCACGTCGATGATATGGCAGTGGTGCTCGACTTTTGGCGTCGACTAGCGTTTACGCACCGTGGTGATGGGCGGTTAGATAACAGCGATGCTGGTGCGACAAATACCTTCCTGCCGCCCGCGACGGTACAGGAAATCTATGAGGCGTTGATTCCGGTCGATGGCGTAATCCAGCCCCGGCTGCTGCAATTTTTGACGACAACTGAGGAGTATCTTGTCCGGGTGCACGCAGGAGCGCGAATCGGTGGCGTAGACTCTGGCCCCTATCCCCTTAACGTTGAACGTGTACTCATTGTGAGAGACTATAGCGATTTGAAGGGAACGTACTATCCCTGGCGAGATGTCGTTGCCGATCTGCCGTATCGGACTTGTGCTATCGCCATGACGTTCGACGCCGAAGATTTCCAAACCCTCGAACTCAGTGACTACAGTGAGATCCATACGATCCCGCCAGAGTACCCAAGCCGCATACGAGAGATCGCGTTTATTGGTGGACAGGAGGGGGTGGGACGAGTCCTCCCAATTACCGAGATGGAGTGGCTGACCCGTAGTATGAAAAAAGTCCAACCAAAGATTGAAAATTGGTTTAGTCACCGAACGTGGCAAGAGCAGATTATTGCATGTGCGCTACCGTGGATCGTGTCTCCGTTTACGCTCCTATCAGCGGAGGAAGGATATCGCGGATGCGACCTCTCTGCCCAGGCGCTGCAATTGCTTCCTATATATGAAACAGACGCAGTGACTGCCGCGCGCTGGCGGACTCACCGTTGTTTGGCACCAGGGAGTACGAGTGCCTTTGTGCCAGTGATGTGAAAATGACAATCTCTGCAGATTCAGATCGACTAGAGAGTTGGTTGGGGCCTTGGATTTGTCCTCTCTCCCCTGGCGGGAGAGAGTTAGAGAGAGGGGGCTGTTGTAGTGATCACCCTCTCCTGTGTCCTCTCCCATCAAGGGAGAGGAGAGAGACGGAATGCTCCCGAACCCACATCTTGGTGTTCCCTGTAGCTTGGTGTTCCCCGCTTGTTCTCTACTTGCTATGATCGCTACGCATGGCAGAAAAAAAGACGGTACTCCCTGCACGCTTCACCCCGCGATTTCTCGCCGGATTGGAAACCTTCCGGGTTCGAGCTCGCCGCCAGTTTCTGGGTAATCGGCCCGGTAGTCACTCGTCGCCCCATCGTGGTGCAGGGCTGGAGTTTGCCGACTACCGTCACTACACCCCAGGCGATGATCCACGGTACATCGATTGGAAACTCTATAGCCGGACGGATCGCGTCTACATCAAATTATTTCAGCAGGAGGAAGAACTCTACACCTCGTTGTTTCTCGATCTGAGTGCATCAATGGCCTATCCGGTGGGAAGCGAAAAGTACGAAGCCGCGCGTGATCTGGCATTAGCCCTTGCCTACGTCGTGCTTGCTAATGATGACGCAGTGAAATTATATGCGTTGAGCAGCCAGAGTGGGGTGCAAGCTACGCCGTTTTTTCGCGGACGGCCTCGCATGTTTGATCTTGCGACATTCTTGCAGACGTGCCGTCCGGAAGGAAAAGTGGAAACTTCTGCTGTGCTTGCCCGGCACTTGCAAACAGTGCGACGTCCAGGCAAAGCGATTTGGATTTCAGACTTTCTGTTCCCTTCGACGACGTACCAGACCGGGCTCAATTTGTTGCGTGCGGCAAATTTTGATATTGCCGTCATTCAGGTACTTGGGGCGGGCGAGGTTGATCCTCCGCTCCACTCGGGAGGAGTGCAGATGGTTGACAGCGAAAGCGGAGAGTCCGTGCTGGTCCGCTTCGATGCGGCAGCGAAGAAAGAGTATCTTCACCGACTCGACAGTCATAACCGCGCGTTCCGTAGCTTTTGTCACCAGATGGGGGTACACCATGCGCTGTTTACGACAGCGCAGGATCTCCAAGCCTTTGTCTTACGAGAATTACCGACGTTAGGGTTACTGGTCTAATAGGGTGTCTATCTAAAGCGGACCACAGAACATGCGTACACTGTTGCACTTGCTGTGAAATTCTCCCTGTCCCTCCTTTGTCAAAGGAGGGGATCCAAAAGCCCCCTTTCGCAAAGGGGTCGCGTGCCACGCGGGGGGATTTGTGTCAGGGACTGTGCCAACCTCATGTAGTTCGACTTAGGCCGTCAATGCACTTGGAGGTACGTTTTCATCGCTCTATTGCTCAGGCGCCGTAAGAACAAATTGTCCAGCCAATGCCTTCAGCGTTTGCCCGACTCCCTGTAAATTCTTTACCGTGATTTCGACTTGGCGAATGCCCTCGACGTTTTGCGCGCTGGCCTGGGTGATGCTCCGCATGGCGACTGCCAACTGATCCATGCCCACTAGCTGTTGCTGACTCGAGGCGGCGATCTGGACCAGAGCGTGTGTCGATTCGGAGATATTCTGTGTCAATGAACGGATCGACTCGCCGGCTTGCTGCGACCGCTGAGCGCCCTGGTCGGCAGACTGTGCGCCCTGCTGAGTGACTTGGACGGCCGTGTCAGTGGCACGACGAATATCCGTTAGGATCTTTTGGATTTGGGTCGTGGCGCGTTTAGACTGCTCGGCAAGGTGACGTACTTCCCGAGCCACAACGGCAAATCCCTTTCCTGCGTCGCCGGCTTTTACGGCTTCGATAGAGGCGTTGAGCGCTAAGAGGTGTGATTGTTCTGCCAGGGTGTTGACGGTTTCAATAATATCACCGACTGTTTGTGTCTGTACGCCGAGCTGAGCCACGCATCGCGCGATGGACTCCATCTGATCGCGAACGTGGTTCATGCCGGTAATCGCTTCCTCAACCGAGTGTTGTCCGTGTTGTGAGACCTGGAGTGTTTGATGGCTACTCTCCGACACTGTCTGTGCTTTCTGACTTGAGACCAGCGCCGTTTGTTTCACCTCTTCTACGGTGGTGGCGGTTTGCGCGACGGACGTGGCGGTTTCGCTGGTGGTCGCAGCGATCTGTTGTATGGAGGACACTATGTCTCCGATGGCAACAGATACGACATGGGTGCTTCCTTGCATCTGTTCGCTGATCTGCCGCAAGGTCCCAATCATCCGTAAAAAACTATGCGAGAGGACATCGTGTTGCGAGCGAGGGCTCAGATTGATCGTCAGATCCCCTCTACTGATGGCATCCGCAGCACCAGCAGCTGTACGGAAATATTGGATGAGATTGCGGAATGCAGAAGCAAGGGCACCCATCTCATCCTGGGACTCGTAAGTGATCTGCTGCTGGATACTCCCTTGGGCAATTTCGGCTGCGGCTGCGGTGATCTCTGCAAGCGGTTTGGTGACCGAACGGGCGAGAAAGAACCCGAAGGCGAAGATCAGTAGCAGAGTGAAGAGTGGAACCCCTTGGGCAGTTCGTTTTGCGCGAATGGCGACACGCGTGCCCGCGGCGCCGATCATAGAGACTTCTTCCGCAAGCATACTATTGATGGCCTCTAAATTTGCTCGTAACCGCAGGAGGCGTTGTTCAAGATCTTTGAGCATTATCCGTGCTTCCTGAGGCTTCCCATTGACGGCTGAAGTTACGATCGCCTGCGTTTTTGCGACGTACTCATCAACAACGGGCCCGACAAGATTGAGTGACTCTACGATCTCCGCAGAGAGAGGGAGCGTCAGTGTCTCAGTGAAGAGCGCCTTTACTGTCCCCACTGTCACTTGCAGTCTTTCCTGGACCTCCTGCTTTCCCGCCTGGTCATTTTGCTCAGCCAGGTACACCGCACGGTAGCCGAGGGTACGTAACCCGTCATGCGCTATATTGAGCTGCAACGTATTTTGCGCGGCGGTAAAATACTGGTGACTCAACACCAAGTTATCACTCAGCTGCTTAATGCCCCGATAGCCAGTCAGTCCAATGACCATTAGCGCGCAGAAGAGAACGATAGCGAAGAGTTGGAGCTTCGCCTTGAGCGAAATATTGTTCAACGTTGACATAGGAGTTCTAGCTCTGGAGAGCGGGAGCGTGCTGCGTAGCCACTTTTCTCGTTCTCGTGAAATTTTCGTTGCCTATGGAATTTGCACTGTCAGTTCGTATCCAGGGTCGTTCGGGAGTCTCCCGTTGACGCGGAGAGGTTTGACCGAACTATTGAGTTCGTTGATGCGGACGTACCCGATCGCGCCAGGGACCGCAGCCACGAATTCGCGTATGCCGGTTGCCGTTGAAAAACGTTTTGGCAATGTTTG
>JAYVFX010000566.1:0-16123 GCA_043772795.1 Deltaproteobacteria bacterium | reverse complement strand
CTGGGGATTACTCCTGCCTAAAGGCTGGTGGTTCCTACAGTATCCCCGCCTCGTCCAGGTTGTCCGCTATCTCGCGCGTGGGCCATTGCAGTCAGTAAGTGCCCACTTCGTCGCGATCTATCATAAGGAGTGATGGCATCTCTACAGGGCCATAAGCTATGCCACGCTTATGATAAATAAATCACTGAGAGTGTAGATGTCCGCGGTCGGAGTGCTGTCACCGGTACAGCGACGCTCCTGTCCGTCAGAGATTCCTATTCACGTGACAATTCACCATATTTTGGTGCGTTTATCTGCTGCTTCCATTTATGGCAGGTTTCGCAATTCTTTTCGTGCTCTGTATCGTAGTCGGCACTGTTGGAACACTACAGTAGAGAAGAGGAAGAGTATGCAACGGGAATGGGATCTCACAATGTGGATAGGCTATAGTCTGATGCTGACACTGCTGCTTTGGTACGTGCCAACGCAGGCGTCGGCTGAGAGTGACCCGGTCTTGGTCGGCGCCGGGGACATCGCTGAATGTTGGTTTGAGCTGTTCAACGGCACTGGGGGAGCGGAAGCCACGGCCACGCTGCTTGATCGCATCGAAGGAGCGGTATTCACCACTGGTGACCATGCATATCGCAAAGGAACAGCCAAAGAGTTCCAAGCCTGCTATACACCAACCTGGGGCCGTCACAAAGCACGAACCCGGCCTACCCCTGGTAACCACGACTTTGACACACAAAATGCTGCGCCATACTACGCCTACTTTGGCGCTAGTGCTGGCGAGGCAGGCAAGGGCTATTACAGTTACGATCTCGGGACCTGGCATATCGTAGCGCTCAATAGCAATCTGACTGCGGACGCTGCGGCAGTGCAGGCACAGTGGCTCCAGGAAGATCTGGCGGCGCACAAAACTCTCTGTACGCTGGCCTACTGGCATCACCCAGTGTTTAGTTCTGGAGGGCACGGCAATGGACACCGCATGCGAACTATCTGGCCAGTGCTGTACGAGTTTGGTGCGGATGTGGTGGTCAATGGACATGATCATGACTACGAACGCTTTGCACAGCAGACTCCAGATGGGGTGCTGGACCAAGCGAGAGGGATTCGGGAGTTTGTCGTCGGCACGGGTGGTGCACATCTCCGCGGCTTCAAAACTATTCAGCCCAACAGTGAAATCCGCAACGATACCACCTGGGGTGTACTCAAGTTGACTCTCCATTCCACGAGTTACGAATGGGAGTTTGTTCCGGTGGCAGGTAGCACATTTCGTGACGCCGGGAGCGCAGCGTGCGTGTCGCCGCGTTAGGACTTTACCTGACTCGACAGCCTGTACACTCAACCGTGGAGACGGCCGTGGAGATGAAAGCCCATGAATAAAGTCGCACAAGTGACGCTGTACTTTTGGATCATGAAGGTGTGTGCAACCACTCTAGGTGAAACCGCAGGCGATCTCGTATCGATGACACTAAACGTGGGCTACGCCCTCAGCTCTGTCATCTTACTGAGCCTGTTCTTGGGGACGCTTGCTCTGCAGCTTCTTTCTGACAGGTTTCATCCGGTGCGGTATTGGTCGGTTATCCTGACCACCAGCACAGCGGGCACCACCATGTCTGACTATATGGATCGCACTCTGGGGTTAGGGTACGCGAAAGGCTCGTTGATCTTGATAACCGGTTTGGTAGTCGTGCTGGCGGTGTGGCGTTTCAGCGAAAAGACCCTCTCCGTGAGTAACATCCACACAACCAAAGCGGAGCTGTTCTATTGGGTAGCCATTTTATTTTCCAACACCCTGGGGACAGCCTTGGGAGACTTTTTGGCCGACGACTCCGGATTCGGATTCCTTGGCGGTGCTGCTCTCATTGGCGGACTCATTGCACTCGTCGCCTTTGCTTCCTACGTCACGCGCCTGAATCGAGTCATGTTGTTTTGGATCGCCTTTGTGTTGACCCGTCCATTTGGCGCGACCTTCGGCGACTTGCTGACCAAACCAAGCGACAAAGGTGGGCTGGGATTTGGCACGGTCGGGTCATCTCTGATTCTCGCAATTTTGCTTGTCGCCTTTGTCACGTATACTAGTACCAGAGAGAGGCGGGCGGCCCAGGAGGCGAGAGTCTAGCTATTCATTCCAGTGGATGCTTTCGTTGCTGCTGAATTCTGGTGATCTTTCAGAAGCACTGACCAGCTGACCTAATTTCCACAATGATGACTCGTAGGGGGTGGTTTTTTTGAGGTCTTTTCTGTGGTCAGCGCTTATGAGTCTCTTCGTAACCGGTTGTGCGACGTACCGTCCGCTGCCACTCGATCCTCAGGCGGTCGCGCAGCAACTCCAGCCGCCGAGCCTGGAAACCGTGCAGCTCAGCGCCCAAGCAATCAAGCATCCGCTCCTGGCCCCGCTCGCGTACGATGATCGCGATGGACTCTCGCCTGACGAGGCCGCCATTTTGGCGGTGATCGTGAACCCAACGCTGCGCGCAGTCCGCGATCAACGCGGTCTCGCCGCCGCGCAACTCCTCCAGGCTGGGATCTTGCCGAACCCGCAAGTCTCCTCCAGTCTGGACGTACCGACCGGGGGAACTACACTCGGTACGGTGAATGCTTTTGGTCTTGGCTTCAATTGGGAAGTAACCTCGTTGATCGCTCGTGAGGCACGAATTGCTGCGGCACAGGCACGCACTGTGGCGGTCGACCTCGATATCGCGTGGCAAGAATGGCAAATCGCCCAAGCCGCAAAGCTGCAGGTGTATCGAGTGGTCTCCGTTGAGATGCAGGTGATGGTCGCACGCGAGACCGAAAACGAGCTGTCTGATAATCTCACCGCCGTCACACAAGCGGTTGATCGGGGCGACAAAACCATCATTGATCTTGCTGCCGCAGAGGCGGCGTTCCACCAGGCACGGCTGATCCGCTTGGCGTTTGAGCAGGAACAGGAGAAACAGCGGCTTGCCTTGCATGAGACCCTGGGTCTTCCCACAGAGACCCCCATACGCTTGCAAGCCGATGTGGTGCTTCCCCGCTGGCCGACCCTCCCGTCTTTGCAAGCGGCCACAGCAGGGTTAGAAGATCGGCGCCTTGATCTCCTCGCTCTCAAGCTTGGGTATGACAGTCAGGAAGCTTCACTCCGGGCGGAAATCTTGGCGCAATTCCCGAAAATCTCACTGGGGTTTGCTCACGCACGCGATACGGGGAATGTGATAACTAGCGGCCCAGCGCTCACCATTGATCTGCCGGTGTTTGACCGTAATCAGGGACGCATCGCCGTGGAGCACGCGACCCGACAACAATTATTTGATGAGTATAGTGCGCGACTATTTACTGCACGCGCGGACGTGGCACGGGCGGTGGCAGAACTCCAGTCACTTACTCAACAAGTCAGCGCCGCCGAGGCCGCGCTTCCCAAACTCCAACAGCTTGTGCAGATCTATCAGACAGCGGTCCTTGAAAGAAATGCTGATATCCTCAGTTATTATGCAGCCCGTAATACCCTGGCAACGCAGCGGCTCGATCTCTTGAAACTTCAACAATCGCGAGCGGAACTTGGCATTGCGCTTGAACTCGCCGCTGGACAGTATTTCCCCAACGTCCCATTACTCCCCTCGACGCCTGGGCAGCCGGGAAGTGGAAAAGGAACGCCTTAATGGCACAGCTTGTTTGGAGGTGCGCCATGCTTCTTATTGTCGGTCTCCTGGTGGTCGGAGGATACTGGCGGTTCGCGCGCGAAGCGGCGCCGATTCATGAGCAGCACAGCGCTGCTACCTCTCCTGAGACGCCGGACCCGCAGAACAGCGTAGAGGCGGTAGTTGCGCCGGTTCGGGTTGTTCCGCTCAAAGAGGGGACTGTTACAGAGGAGATCGCTGTCTATGGTACCGTCATCCCGGCGCCGGGTGCGGTGCACGCGATCTCGGTACCGTTTGAGAGTCAGGTGCGCCAGGTATTTGTCAGCAATGGGCAACGAGTGGCGACTGGGGAGAAGCTCGTCGAGATCGATCCCAGTCCAGACACACAATTGCAACTGGAGCAGGCGCGCAACGCGTTTGTGGCAGCACAGCAAAACCTGCACTATGTCCAGCAACGATTTACTCTCAAACTTGCGACGAATGATCAGCTCTTGCAGGCCCAGCAGACGTCACAGGACGCACACCTCCGCTTGGACAGCTTGGAGCGACGGGGGATTGGCAGCAAGCGCGCCCTCGTGGCCGCAGTCGCTGGTTTGATCAGCAAAGTGTCTGTCCAGGAAGGAGCGATTGTCGCTGCCGGCAGTCCCTTCGTGGAAGTCGTGGCCCAGGACCGTATGGAAGTCCGCTTAGGCATTGAACCAGAAGATTTGCCCCGGTTACAACCCGACCATAGGGTGGCACTTCTGCGGGTGAATGGGCCAGCCACACAAGAAGTGAATGGACAGATCCGCAAGATTGCGCGGGCCGTAAATCCTGTCACCCGTCTGGTTGACGTCTTTGTGACGTTACCCCCTGCTCCTGGACTACTCCTTGATGAATATATGCGGGGTCGTATCGTAATAACGTCGGCGCAGGGGTTGGTGGTCCCGCGCGCAGCAGTTCTGCCGGAGGAGGATGCGACCGTGCTCTTTACGGTTCACGACGGCCGCGCCAAAAAGCATCGCGTACAGGTCGGTGTAGAAAATGACCAAGTGGTCGAGGTCACAGGCGAACTCTTACGTCCTGGTGATCTCGTCGTAACCCTTGGGAACTATGAGTTACAAGATGGCATGGCCGTGGCGGTGGAGCGCACACCATGATGCTGACGCGCTGGATGCAAGCGCATCGTCGCTCCATCTTGTTTCTGCTCGTAGTCTTGGCCGTCGGCGGGGTGATCAGCAGCCGCTACCTGCCGGTCGCGCTCTTTCCGCAAGTCTATTTCCCGCGCGTCGTGGTGAGTTTGGACGCCGGTGACCGTACGGCGGAACGGATGGCCATTGAAGTGACGTGGCCGGTGGAGGAGGCAGTGCGTAGCGTACCCGGCGTACGTGAGGTGCGTTCCACCAGCAGCCGCGGCAGCGCGGAAGTCTCCATCAACTTTGACTGGAGCGAGGACATGGTCGCGGTGATGTTGCAGACGGAATCAGCGATCAATCGGGTGTTGCCACGATTGCCGCAAGGCACCAGCTTCACGGTTCGGCGGATGGATCCCACCGTGTTTCCTGTGCTGGCATACAGTCTCACGTCCGACACCCGCTCGCTCGTAGAGCTGCGAGACCTGGCCCTGTACCAATTGCGTCCGTTGCTTTCCACGGTGTCTGGCGTCGCGAAAGTTGACGTACTCGGCGGCGCGCAAGAAGAATACCGTGTGTCCGTCGATCCTGGGCGCTTAGCTGCATATGGTTTGTCGCTTGACGATGTCGCCAAAGCCTTGTCGGTCGCCAACGTCATTACAGCAGTCGGGCGGCTAGAAGATCATTACAAACTGTACCTGGTGATGTCCGATACTCGGCTGCTGAACCTCGCCCACATCGAACAGTCGGTGATGCGCTCGGGAGAGAACGGGATCGTGCTCCTCGAAGATATTGCCACGGTAAGTCGGGACACCGTGCCACAATGGACCCGCGTGACTGCCGACGGCCATGACGCGGTGATTTTTCAGGTATACCAGCAGCCGGGAGGCAATACTGTACAGATCGCTGCCGCGATCAAAGACAAGCTCGTAAGTTTCCGCGGACAACTCCCGACCGATGTGAGAATTGCCAATTGGTATGACCAAAGCGAGTTGATTGTCTCCTCTGCACTCAGTGTACGGGATGCTGTCCTCATTGGCGTGGCGCTTGCTGCCTTCGTGCTCTTCCTCTTCTTGCGCAACATAAAAGTGACCCTTATTGCCATCCTCTCGGTGCCTAGTGTCTTAGCGGCGACAGTGCTGCTGCTGACCGTGTTGCACATGAGTTTCAATATGATGACCCTCGGCGGTATGGCGGCGGCCGTGGCACTGGTGATCGACGACACCATCGTCATGGTGGAGCATATTATCCGTCGATTACGCGCGGGCAACGACGATCACCACAGTCAAGTGATGCTCGCCGTCCAAGAATTTACCAAAGCCCTGGCTGGCTCTTCCGCCTCAACGATTATTATTTTTCTTCCACTGGCGTTTCTCTCCGGCGTGACGGGCGCGTTCTTCAAAGCTTTGTCCTTAACTATGGCTGCTAGTCTCATGATCTCGTTCGTTGTGGCGTGGTTGGCTGTGCCTCTGCTGGCAGACCGCTGGTTGAACGAGCGCGACGCCGCGCAAAAAGAAGGGGGAGCGGTGACAGACGTGGTGCAGCGCGGATACGAGGCAGTGATGCGGCGGATCCTTGCTCGGCCACTCCTGGTGCTGGTCGGAATTATCCCCGTCGTGATTGCGGGCTGGCTTGGCTATCAGCGTGTGGGGTCAGGCTTTATGCCGACGATGGACGAGGGCGGCTTCGTTCTGGATTACCGAGCCACCCCTGGCACCTCACTCACGGAGACGGATCGTCTGCTGCGACAAGTGGAGGCGATCCTCCACGCTACTCCGGAGGTGCAAACGTATTCCCGTCGGACCGGCTTGGCGTTGGGTGGTGGCCTGACGGAAAGTAACGAAGGTGATTTCTTCGTCCGCCTCGTGCCCTTTCCCCGGCGCAATAGCGAGGCTGTCATGGATGACGTCCGCACACGTGTGGAGCACTTAGTCCCCGGTCTGGAAATTGAGATGGCACAGCTGATGGAAGATCTGATCGGTGACCTGACCGCCGTGCCACAGCCAATCGAGATCAAGCTGTACGCGGATGATGGCGCTGTGCTGGGTCGGATAGGGCCACAGGTAGCCGCCGCCATCAAGGCGATTCCCGGGGTGGTCGATGTCCGCGACGGAATTGTGCTGGCTGGAGATGCGCTCGCTATTGAGGTGGACCGCGACAAGGCCGCGCTCGAAGGGGTTGACCCTGACACGGTCACTCATATGCTCTCTGATCTCCTGAGCGGTACGGTCACCACCCAGATTCAACAAGGACCAAAGATGGTGGGCGTCCGCGTGTGGATTCCGAGCACGGCCCGTGCTAGCGAGCGCGCCGTACAATACCTGCGTTTGCGCGCACCGGATGGGCACCTGTTCCCGGTGAAGCGTGTTGCCCGTTTCACCGTTCTTACCGGGCAACCACAAATTCGGCGTGATGATCTCAAACGGATGATTGCCGTGACGGGCCGCATCAGCGGTCGTGACCTTGGGTCCGTGATTCGCGACGTTACCGACACCCTCCAGCGTTCGGCGGTCGTCCCCCCGGGAGTGTATTACAGTTTGGGTGGACTCTACGCTCAACAACAGGATGCGTTCGTCGGACTCATCGCCGTGTTCGCAGCCGCCGTGGCGCTGGTGTTTGTGTTGTTGTTATTTCTCTACGAACGATTTCGTATCGCGCTAGCGATGCTGACTACTACCCTCCTCGCGGTGGGGGCGGTATTTTTCGGCCTCTGGATCACGAATACGGAACTGAATATTTCCTCAATGATGGGGATGACAATGATCGTGGGCATCGTTACTGAAGTGGCGATCTTTTACGTGTCGGAGTACACCGATCTTCCTGCTTCGCTCCCTCATCCCACCGCCTTGATTATGGCTGGCCAGAACCGACTGCGGCCGATCGCGATGACGACCTGCGCAGCCATCCTCGCGTTGCTGCCACTTGCCCTTGGCATTAGTCAAGGATCAGCAATGCAACAGCCCCTTGCCATCGCCATTTTGTCCGGCTTGGTCGTGCAAATGCCGTTGGTGTTAATTGTGTTGCCGGCGTTGTTTTCCCTCCTACGCGTGCATCGAGTGACAGGGGAAGCATTGTCCTAGCTCTGCTTATCTAACAAACTATTTATATCCTTTCTGGAAAAATGGAATCGTGATCGGACATTCGTAGTGGCGCTCATCCCGATTTAGTAGAACGCTCCCGGCCGCCGTTCGCCAAACTCATGATAATCCCCCACTTTGAGTGCTCGCTCGATCGCCTGACGATCCACCGCCCAGGGGTGGTGGGCCTGATGGGAGAACGCTAAGACCACATAAAACAAGATGTTACAGGTGAGCAGGAGAGTGGCACAGAGTTGTCCACGCTTACTCTGCAGGAACTCGTTCCAGCAGTAGAGACTGAAGAGCAGCGCGACGGGAAAGGTGACGTAAAAGGTATGCGCATGCGGAGGTTTGCGGGAGAACGCGAAACTGAGATAGAGCAACCCAATCGTCATGAAGCAGAGCCGCCGCATACCAGCCCATGCAGGGGTGTGTGGCTTGCCCCCGAAGAGGCCAATCAAGAGCATCACCAGAGGTTGCAGGCTGCCGACGACCACGAGGAGCAGCAGGACCGGGGCGAGCCACGGATAGGCCTTCACGAAGGCGAA
Source organism: Deltaproteobacteria bacterium (assembly GCA_043772795.1). Classification (GTDB taxonomy): domain Bacteria; phylum Desulfobacterota; class Binatia; order Bin18; family Bin18; genus VGTJ01. Next base: position 7,784 of record JAYVFX010000566.1, on the reverse strand, counting down.
CCGCGAGGCCGTGTCCGGCCCGAGAAAGCGGGGGATCTCAAAGCTCGCGAAGGACAGGAAGCGAGCGACGATGTCGAAGGCCTTGTCCGGACGGATCGGCAGGTTGCCTACGTTGAGATGAATCATCGACGCCGTCTGTCCGGTGAGTCCCACATTCCCTCCGAACTGCAGAATCGTAGGAAGGATGAAAATGCCGGTGGTGAAGGCTCCGACGGCAAAACTCCAGGACGTTCGCAGGGCCTTGGCGCTGCCGTGCTCCTTGATCTGACAGTAAACCGAGGCTGCGAGGTAGGGGAATAGAATCACGTACGATAGGTGAAACTGCATAACCCAACAGAGCCCGACCCCCATGAGAAAGTTTGCCCACACGGGACGGATCCACCCGAGCCGCAGCCGCGGGTAGGTTTCGAGCGCGCCGAGAAAGAACACGACGCTTCCCACCAGGACGTAGGAGGGATTGTACACGTGCGTCGACTGCCCCAGGGTCCACGGCGCCGTCACGGTCCACGTCCGGATCAGCCACGGTGGGATCTTGGGAAGGTGCCGAACACAATACTCGGCGAGGAGGCAGAGGCCGCACAGAGAGAGCACGTTAAGGAATACGAACGGGCTTTCCGGAACAGGGGCGAGAGCCAAAGGCAAGGCGATGACAAGGCCCTGAAGGGCCCCTGGAATTTGCACATGGGTAACGACGTCGGGTCCGAAGTACGGCCAACTCTGCGTGAGATAACACTTGAGGCCGACCAGGTAGGTCTGCTTCGCATCCTTCTGTGCCAATCCGAGACTGAGGCCGTACCAGAGGCGAAAGCAGAAAGCGAGCAGCAAAAAGGCCAGGAACCCACCCCGTCGGAGGTGAGAAAGTTGTCGTGGACTGCGAGCGTCCCCCGACGGAATGAGAGTGGTCATACAAGTGCGCACCGTAGCGAGTCTCCGTGTCGATCGAAAGGTTATGTCCTAGAATCCCTGTAAAGCGAAGGGAGTAGACGGGAGGCACTTATGGAGTAGGTAATCAGGTTGTGACGATGATTAACCCGCAACCAGTAGGAGGACTCCCGAATGGAGAAGACGAGAGCACCGAGTGAACAGAAAGCCCAGGCGTTGAGAGTGTTGTTGCACGGCCACTCGCACATGAGCACGGTCATCTCCATGATGCGCACCACCCGCATGGCGATGATGAGGAATCTCACAGCCACCTCCATACCCATCAGGCGTTGCAGCATAGTCACCCTCACTATCCGGACATTCATCATCGGCACGGGCATTAGCCAAACGTTCTTCGTGGATGTGAATGTCTATGCGCATTACCGCTCACAGACATGATGCTTAAAGAACAAACCTTCCTCACTACGTGTGCTGTTGTTCCACTCAGGAACCGACTTCTGTGGATGTTTTTCAGTCGATGGAAGAAGACATATAATTCATGCTGCGTATGTACTATTAATGCGAGTCCCAGCGAGATGTACCATAGTTTTATCTCAACAGACCGTATTGGGTCCCTAGAATCCGAACGTCATGCCGGCAAGGAGCCCATGGGCGTGATCCTCATTCACACGAGCCGGAAGAAAGTTCGTGACATTGGCTAAGGTCTTGCCGTTGTTCGTCCAGGTATACTCGTAGGCCAAAGTGAAACCAACAAGCGGGGTGGGCCGGTAGGCGAGACCAGCCGTGATACGGTTAATGAAGCGACTTTGGGTCTTAAATGCAGTCAGCACTCCATCTGCGAACGCTGCATCTTGTAACAGGCTCGGGAGCCAGACTTGCTCCCAGCGGAGTACAGGAATGAGCTGTGGGTTAGTGAATTGCCAGCCGAGGAAAGAGTTATTGAAGGCTTCCGGCCAAAACGGATAGCGCGCTTCGAGCCAGTAGCCGTGTTTGGTCTGGGAAAGATTGGCGAGTTTGAAACTAATCTCGGTTTCCAGGTTGGGACTCATATTTTCCGCTGTCGCTGAGGCTTGATTTTTGACAACTGTGGCAAAGCTGCGGGCCACGTTCTGTACCCCGCCAAAGCGGGTGAAGATGTATTCTCCTTCCACATCAATCGGTCCAAGGTGCGTCAGTCCATCAAACCCAAGCGACCAGACATCCTCGCTTTTCAAGTACTGCGGGGTGTAGCGGCCCCAGTAGAACGAGCCTGCCAGTTCGTATCCGATGGCCGGACTCCAGGCGAGGCGTCCGGTCAGGCTTTTGGCGCCTTTCGAATCATTGGCAAATGTTCCGGTGGAAGGTCTCAGCGCCACCTCTGCCTCTAGCTTGCCCCGAGTGGTCTCCTTGCTTTGGATGGCATGTTCGATCTCGGCATCCAGACTGACGCCGTTCACCATATACAATTGGTAATCGAGGCTTCCCTCTCTCCCTATCGAAGTCTTGCCGACAAATCCGATTCCCAATTCGTCCCACGCCGCGGTAGAAGGAAGCACGGGAGTCCCACGGTCCACCAGACTCCGACGAGGGAGATTCCAGAGGTTATCGTCATGGTGCAGGTTAAAGCGACCTAAAGGCACGAGCACAGCTCCGCCGCGCAAATTTATCCACTCAGTAAAATCATACTGAAACCAAGCCTGTTCCAAGGCAATCTCAGAGCCGTTGGTTCCTCTTGCTACCGGCTTCGCCAGCAAGCCGTTATTCGCATTGCTGACGTTTTGCTCAAGCTCTAACTTACGGAAGCGCTCAAACTCCAATTCTAGGTTGAACCGCAATCGGGGAGCGATCTGCGCCTCGGTTGTCAAGACAAAACGACGGAACGTAAATGTATTTTCTAGATTGTCAAGGGAATTTCTCTCGAATCGCAGCGACCCATAGCCGCCGATCTTGACGCGATCCATCAAACCAAGCAGCTGCTCTGTGTGTTGCTCCTGCGTGCTCTGCACTTGCTGGACACTCTCGTCTTGGCGCTTTTTTGCTTCCTCTGTATCTTTTTTCTGCTGTTCCTTGAGAGCGTCAGTCTCTCGTTGCATCCGGGTTTGCATGTCAAGCATTTGCCGTTGCAACGCTTCGATCTTCTCTTCGATTGGTTGCGGCGTACCCTGTGCTACAGCCTGTCCAGTGCAGGCCATTAGTAGTACTACCCCCAGCAGACTCCTTCGTTTCATGCTCATATCCTCTTTGGGTTAAAGTTGAAGCTAAAGGGCTCTGGGTTGCACACCGCTGGCCTCTGTTTTGTGTCTACGTCAGCATAAAAGAGTCCCTCTGTAAGTCGCTCCTTTCTCTTAATATTGCAGCTCCGACACTTCCTCTCCGATGACTAGGCTGAGTTTGGCTAAGGCAGTATTATAATCGCGCACGGCTTCGTAATAGTCATTGGCTGCCCGGGTGTAATTGCCCAGTCCGAGAAAAATATCTTGCGGCTCGCCAATCCCTAGCTCAAAGTTAGCGGTTGCCAATGCGACCAAAGCGCGGCCAGCTTTCCGTCCGTCCTCAGTGATCTTTAGACGCTCTTTCGTTTCTTTGACGTTGAGATAGGCTTCTTTGACTTCAACCGGAAAGCCCTGCTCAGCAGTCTTCATTTGCGTGTGTAACTTCGTGAGTTCTGCCTGCGTACGAGTGACTTTAGCGGCAGTGCCACTAATATCGAAGTTCCAGCGTAAACCTAGTACTGGTCCTGCCGAACCAAAGTTGAAATCGTCATGGGCAAAGGGATTGGTTTGGCGTGAGCGTCCGGGAGCGTACCCATAACGGATCGGTACCGCGAGGAAGAACATCGGGAAATAGTCACTGCGGGTGAGGGCTAATTCTGCTTCTTTGGCTTGTATCCCAAGCAAGAGACGATGCCACTCGGGTCGATGCACAAACAGGCGCTGTACATAATAATCCAGTTCCTTCAGTTGGGCAGCCTGTGGGGTCAGTGTCGGTTCCGCTGGGGTGAATGCCGTTGTTTGTGGCAGCCCCAACACTCGTAAGAGTGCCGCCTTTGTCAGTTCAATGCCATTATCAAGCTTGCCCGTTTCTTTCGCGACGCCAGCATAGCCAATTTTGAGGTTCAGGAGGTCAAGCTGAGAAATTTTTCCTTTGCCTTCTTTCAGTCGTTTGTCCGCTGTTGTCATCGCTTTCTGGAAGCCGTCGCGCACATCGCCAAGAAGAGATTTGATCTGAAGGGTATATTGGAGCGTGTAATAGAATTCTTTCACTTCGCGAACCGCTTCTTCTTTCTTCCGCTCAACATTCGCTTCCTCTTGCGCAACTCCTTTGCTCGCGGCGGTGATCCCATTGCTAATCTTGCCCCAGGTAAACAGCGGGTAGACAATCTGTCCCTCCAGGCGAGTGAACGGACCGAGCTGATTGATACCGCCTGTTCGGATTGGTCGATTGCCAGCGAGACTACCGTGGACGTCATTCACGACGCCGAAAATGTTGACAAACTCACCGGTAGGATACCTTGCGGCTTGTGCTTGTTGGAGGTCACTTTTTCGTATCGCAACATCCCATTGCACCTCCTGAATGGAGGGGTGATGCTCCAGGACGCGCTGAATGCAGTCTGTTAAGGTAAGCCGTGCGGGATTATTCATTTCCGCGTTGTCGGACGCTGCAGGTGTAGGAGCCGCGAGCAGCAGGAACACGGAGGCAAGCATGAAATATGGCCACCATGAATTGCGGCGTGTGTGAAGCGCCGTGCGTTTGAGAGTGCTCCGATGAGTGCCCTCTCGTGCATGTTCGATCAACGCTCGTCTTTTCTTGTGTACCATCGTCCTTCTCAGTCTTTTGTCCCGTGCGCGGAGGTTGCGGAAACGTGGCCCTGCATATAGGGAGCCGAGGGCCGAGACAAGTCGGGTCGGAGTAACACCCGTTCACCTGCACGTGCAAGCAAACGGTAGGGGCCCGGTGCGAGCTGCGCTTCATCGCTCGGCGTAGCAACGGCGTCCGCGACGAGCAAGCCTCTACCTGCTTGCCATTGCCGGGCCAGTTCTTCACGTGAAGTAAACAAACGGTTGGTATGGCCGAGCAGAAATGTTGGCGGCGTCCACCCCGGTGGAGCCAACAGATCGATGCGTTGCGCTAAATAATAATTGAGTCCCCCACACAGCTGATACTCATCCTCGGCGCGGAAAAACACGCGGCTGTCTGTTGGTTCACTCTCCCGAATATGGCGTGCAAACGGGCGCCACGAAAACAGCGGTTCCGTGCGTTCACGAGCAATCTGCACAAAGGGCAGAAGCACGACGGCAGTCAGCACTGTGATACTACACCCAGCCCAGTACCAGCGCTTCATGAACAGGAAGGCCAGTCCGAGTGCACCGACGGCAAGCGTCAACAGTGCCGGGCGGACCAACAGTTCCAGATCGTAACCACGAAGTGTCGCGTCCAGCCCCACGAGAAACGCAGCAGGGTCATGCAAAGTGACCATGATTGCGAGGAGCCCAACCACAACAGACGGACCTGCAAGGACGCCACGATGAACCCGCACGCGCTCAGCGGCACCATCCGCAAACACAGATCCAACAAGCAACGCCATCGCTGGGAGTGCTGGGAGGGAATAATGCTCCAACCGGGATACGGCCAGGGAGAAGAAACCGAGCACAGTCAACAGCCAGACGAGTGGTAAGACTCGTGGCATATCATGCCTGCCAACCGTGCGAGCAGTGATCCAGGCATGGGCGAGCGCGCCAGGCAGCAGTAGACTCCAAGGCAAGCTCCGCACGAAGAAACTCCCCCAGAAAAAACCGAGAGAATCAGGGATCGAATCGCGCGGTAGTTTTTTATCGAAGAAAAATAGGAGGTGCTGGTTGACCACATAGTCCCACAGAAACCCTGGGTTCTGCGCGCCGGCAAGGAGATGCCACGGCACCACAAGTCCTGCCAACAGCAGCACTCCCCACGGCGCGGAGAGTGCTTTGAGTCGTGCTATCAGGGTGTGAGGTCGAAGTTCGCCTGTTGCTGCTTCAACGACAGCGATGGTCGCACCGGTAAGGAGAAGGGGAACCAGCCCTTTATCGAGGGTGCCAATCCCGAGGGTCGTCCAAAATGCCGCAGCCACGGCAGGACCTGCGCCACGACGCAGCCGAGCGTAGTAATAGAGCGCCAGGGTCACTGCGAGCACGAGCACCATATCCGTCCGCAGCATCCGGGCCTCAAGCAAGAATCCGACCGTGGTAGTCAGAACGACCGCCGCCGTGAGTCCTGCGGCTTCGCCGTAGAGTTCTCGGCCCAGCAGGCCAGTGACGTATACCGTCGCGAGCGCCGCCAGAACAGACCATAGGCGAGCGTACTCGGTCGGTCCTATCAAGGTGAACATCGTCGCCGGCAGCCAATACATCAACGGTGGTTTGGTCAGAAACGGTTCACCGTTCATGTGTGGCGTGACCCAGTCACCGGAGACCACGATCTCACGCGCAGGTTCGGCGAACATCCCCTCGGTATCCGAAAATCCTGGCCGGTCAAGTCGCCACAGATACAGCGGAGCGGCGAGGGCTAAAAGCAGGAGCAGTTTGCGGGTCATACCCTCACCTCAGGTAGGCTTCCGCCCAGAGCTGGAACATCAGCACTGTCCAGATCTCCTTGGCATGGTTGCTAATTCCATCGAGATGGCGCTGTAGTAACTCCGAGATATATGAGGGGTTAAAGATTCCCTGCCGCTTGAGCCGGGTGGAGTCGAGCAGATCGCGTGCAAGCCCCTGCAGGTCGCCTCGTAGCCACGGTCCCACTGGTACCCCAAAGCCATGTTTCGGCCGCTGCACGATCGCCTTTGGGAGCAAGGCGCGAGCCGCGCGACGGAGAAGCGGCTTCGTTCGCCACACGCCACGACGCTGCGCCGCCGGTAAACCGAGCGCATATTCCGCCAGTGCGCGATCAAGAAACGGCGCCCGCACTTCAAGTGCCGTAGACATGGACGCACGATCAGCTTGGACAAGATTATCTTCGGCAAGGTAGAAAAGGAGATCAAGTCCGGTCGCTACATCACTGGCGTTGGGTGGTCCCCACTCCGCCAGCCAGCCGTGCGCTTCTCTATATGGACTCAGTGGGCCAGCCTCATGCCAGATCTGCTCCGACAGCAACTGTGGCAGTACGTCAGGAGAAAAGTGACCCATCCACCGTAAATGCCGTTCGGCCGCAGGACGCGCCGCGTCCCGCAAGAACCGCCGTAAGGCAAAATCCCAACTCAGATACGCCTGAGAAGTGGGTAATCGCTCAGCGGCAGCCGTCAGGCCGCGCGCGAGCCATCCTGGGATACGACGATAGAATTCCGCTGCCCAATGAGCTGTCTGGGTCGGATACCCACAGAAGAGTTCATCGCCACCATCACCAGAAAGGGCGACGGTGACATGCTGCCGGGCGAGCCGGGACAGTAGCACGGCTGGCAAGCTGCTCGCATCAGCGAACGGTTCATCGAAGACACCTGCCACCTCAGGCAGCAGCTCCCGCGCCTGCGCACTCGTCAGAACCAGTTCGTGATGCTCAGTTCCCAGCGCACGGGCGACAGTAGCGGCATGAGAGCGTTCGTCGTACGACGGCTCCGCAAAACCAATGGCAAAGGTCTTGACCGGCACCGGAGAAACTTCGACCGCTAAGGCAGTGATGAGACTCGAATCAATGCCTCCTGAGAGAAAGGTCCCCCATGCAACGTCACATTTAGTGCGTCGATGTACCGACGCTCGCAATCGAGTGAGAATTTCCTCCGCAGTTTCTTCTACGGTGCACTGAGCCTTTCCCGTTGCCGGCGGCCGTGGGGGCGTCCAATAACGCTGGAGGATGGTGGTTCCATCGCCGTGGACCTCCATCCAATGCGCCGGAGGGAGTTTCCGCAGATCACGAAAGATGGCATGTGGCCACGGCACATAGCCATAGGTCAGATA
>JAYVFX010000565.1:0-2583 GCA_043772795.1 Deltaproteobacteria bacterium | reverse complement strand
GCTTATGGTCGGTAAATCGCCCAGTTTTGCCGCTTCCTGAAACACGAACGTACCTGATTGTTCGTCTCAGCGGGGAAGAGAGTTCGTCATCGGATCAAGTACCCAAACGACATCCTCCCTCAAACTGAACGCTTCTTTTCCACAACGCTCGCTAAAGCCTGGAGAGTTGCGCCTAACTGCGCGACAAACGCGTCGGCATTCTCCATTGGCATTATCTCCTCGCCAACAACAACGGCACAGTTAAAAGGAACAAGCACAGTCTCTCCCTTTGGCAGGGCTTTCCCTAGCCCCTGTAGAAACACGGGCACCACCGCACACGCGGGGTGAGATTTGGCCAGGTGATAGATTCCTTTCCTTAATGGAGCCATCTGGCCCGGTTCTCCACGTGTTCCTTCAGGGAAAAAGATCAAGATGTCACCCTGCTCCAATGCTTCTGTACAAGAATCGAGAACGTGTTCCCGCGCGCTCTCCCCAGTGCGTGAGACCGGAATGATGCCAATAAGGGTACGTGCAATCCAACTCAGCCAGCGTGTTGTAAGAAAATAATCCGCCGCAGCTACTGGTCGCACTCGCGGGAGTATACGCATGGGAAAAAGACTCAGCAATACTAGCGTATCCAAATGGCTGTTATGATTGGCAACGATAATGCGTGGCCCGTGCTGCGGCAAGCGCTCACGGTGGACCACATGCAACCCGAGGCTAAGCCAGACTATCGGTCTCACAATCAGGGTCACAAACAGTACTTTTGGCCAGGAGGAAAACATGACCACCTCGCTCAATAGTGCAGATAATACAGGTAGTGAAAAAATAAGGGCGCAGTGTAGGTCAAACTATCGAGTCGATCGAGTATCCCGCCATGCCCAGGAATTAATGTCCCGGTATCTTTTATTTGTAAGTCTCGCTTCACGGCAGAGACGCAGACATCGCCAATAAAGCCGCTCGCACCTATCAAAAAGCCCGCTACGAGCCCTTGTCCGACAGTCAGGGGAGTCAAGACCGAGGCAAGCAGACTCCCAAAGAGCATAGTCGTTACTACACCACCGAGGAATCCTTCCCAAGTTTTGTTGGGGCTCACTGTGGGAATGATTTTGCGCTGCCCAAGCGATTTTCCCCAGACGTATTGCGCGACATCATTCCCTTCAGTGAGAAGCAGGAGGTAGAGGACGAGTCCCGCACCACCGCCACTGGGATTGGGACCTTCAGGAAGCACTAACAGATAGGCAAGGTGACTAATAGAGAAGACCGTCAGCATGATACCCCACTGGATGGTGCCAATCGCGTTAATGAACCCCTCGGTTTCTCCAGTGACAACAAGTCGGAACGGTAGCAGCAAGAACACATAGACGGGAATGAAGATCACAAACAAGCCGTACCAACCGATGGCGATCCAATAGTACTGAATCGGAATCATCACATACGCCCAAAAAATGGCCCGCCGGTCAGCCAGACGGGTAGGAATAATCGACAGGTACTCTCGTAACGCGAGATAGCTCAGCACGGCAATAAATGTGATGGTCACAGCGTGAGGCAGGAGCAGTACCGTAAATACCGCACCGATCATGATCCACCACGAATGAATGCGTTGGGTCAGTTCAGTGTAGTCCTGGTCCGGGTATTTCTGCCGTAGCCAGCGGCAATAGAACGTCCCACTTCCGAGTATCAGCAGGACTCCAAGCATAACCATGAGGGTGTTGGTCGTAACGTGAAACACAGTGCAGTAAGTTCCTTATGAGTTTTCTAGAACTGTATAGGCGTGCCGAACACGACGGATGACGGTGATAACACAGCCCACGACAACAAGCCATAAACTACCAGCGATAACCACCCCGTGCCAAGCAAAAACAGGTTCCACAAGAGAGAGGAGGCACGCACCGGTCATCGTCGCCATGCGATGTTGTTTCGCCATCGGCCCACAGAAGTCAGCAGCTAGGCCTTGTGATGATCCCAGCACGCGGACATATGCAGTCATCACCGCCAGTAATCCTGCTGCCCACCCAAGCGCTGGACCATACGCGTACAGTGGAATCGCATACCCCGCAGCAACGAGGATTAGCGGGTCCGCGACGCGATCGGGAATATCGTTAAAAAGTTCACCCGACTTAGTCCGTTTCCCACCCTCGACAGCCACCATGCCGTCGAAGAGATTACATAACAAACGGAGCTGAATCCCAAGTGCAGCCCCGAGCAGCAGGAATATCCGGCCAACCCCAGAAGATGCCGGCACACTCAGAAAACACCCAGCCGCGAGAGCGGCACAGCCGATACTTACCACTGAAATAGTGTTGGGTTGGATATCCTTCTGACTCAGCCACCGCGCAATCGAATGAACGAAGGCAACTTCACGAATCCGCAGTGGTCGCCGGCCCGTCGTCGTTGGTGATGCCATTCCCTCAAGTTATCACTAAACCGAGTTGAATTCCTGGTGACACGCAACAGCTAGAGGGAAAACACACCAAGATATGGAGTGTGCAGGGTCCAGTTTTTTCCTCTCCCTTGAGGGGAGAGGACACAGGAGAGGGTGAACGCCGCCACTACCCCCTCTCTCTGACTCTCTCCCACCAGGGGAGAGAGGACCTGACAGCA
>JAYVFX010000564.1:0-3697 GCA_043772795.1 Deltaproteobacteria bacterium | reverse complement strand
ATTTCCGTCATGCCCGCGCAGGCGGGCATCCAGGGGCTACAAGCCGTGGCTTCGAGTTACATCACCTGGATTCCCGCTTTCGCGGGCATGACGTCACGTCTTCCGCCGGCATAATCAATGTGACCGGTTAGGAGCGTTGTACGGGGCGTACTGCGGTACGCTCTTTTTATTTGTGGTCGCAACTAACACAGAAAGCCCTATGAAAAAATTTGCTACGTATTGCGCGTTTCTCGTTTTTCTCTTCACTCTTAGTGCTCTTCATTCTGCGCAGGCCGATGTCAAACCCGGCGACACAATTAGTAAAGAAAACTCTGTCCAGGCAGAAGAATTCCTTACGCCGTCTATTCGTTGGATGGTTGACCGCGGCATGACGATCCAGGTGATCGCAACTCGCAAGGTTGAATGGCCCAAGGCGTACAAAGAGGCAACTGAGAAATACGCTGCTCAAGTCAAGATTGCCGAAGACGGGCGCGACATCATGAACTACGTCGCTGGGGCTCCATTCCCGGCCATTGATGCCAACGATCCCCTGGCTGGGTTTAAGGTCATGTGGAATCACGAACACAGTCCGGCGGTGATCGACAACGCTGGAACGACCTTTGTTGCAGAGGTAGTAGACAGTAGTGGTTCGAGCATCCGTAGCTATGAAATGCCCTGGCGGCGGTTGATGTGGGTTGGGCGTTTATACACCGAACCACAACCGGTGATTGCCCATAATCCAGCGACGCGACACTCCAATCTGTTTGGCCCTATCTGGATGCCGAACGATCTCAAAGGACTGGCGTTATTATTTTTCCATTACATTCCGCGTGACACGCCAGAGGACACCTACCTTTACGCCCCGCAACTGCGCAAGGTGCGACGGATTAGTTTTTCTGATCGCAGTGCGGCCCTGGGTGGGGCAGATTTTGATGTCGATTCCCTGTACGGCTTTAATGGCAGCATCGCCCACTGGAGTTTTCGCGTGCTGGCTGAGAAAGAGATCCTCGGTATCGTCCATAGTGGGAAATACGGCGACCCTTCGCAGTGGTGCGCCCCACGAGATGGGAAGCACGGAATTCTGGCTGCTTTTCCCTGTGTGTCATGGGAGAAACGTCAGGTGTGGGTGGTCGAAGGAACTCCGACTGCCTATCCCCGCAATTACGCTTTCAGCAAGCGCATTTTCTATGTTGATAAAGACTTCTTCTCACCCCTAATCTACGAAATGTACAACCAAGAAGGTGAGCTGTGGAAGGCTACTATCGGAAGCATTTTCTACACCAAGAAACCGTATGACGGGTATCCTGCGAAGCCGCTCAAGGATGCGAAATATAATTACGAAGAAGAACAACACTTTGTGCCAAGTTGGACACTAGTCGACATGTTGCAGAATCAGGCAACCATGGGTGAGGCACCGAGTAGTAAGAAAAAAGTGTCTGATCGAGAGGACGAATGGTATTTCAATGAGCCGGTGTCTGAAGCAACACCGGACGCCTATTCACTGAACTTTTTGCTGCAGAGTGGGAGGTAGATGTCCAGACCTGCGCAGAGTACATTTACGAGTAAAGGAGGCCAGATCGAGCATGCCATGTGCCCAGTGTGGGGAGTCTAATCCCGACCACGCGAAGTTCTGTATCGAATGCGCGGCACCGTTTACTAAACGGTGCGCCGGCTGCGGTAGCGACAATCCGCCACGCGCTAAATTTTGTGCCGAGTGTGCCACCCCCCTGAGCGGCGCGGTTGGTGCGCGAGAGTTTCAACCAGCCCCTGCGCATCATCTTTGAAGACCTGCACTGATTAGATGCTGAGACGCAAGCGTTTCTCCAACTCCTCAGCGAGAGTATCCCCACCGCGCGCATGTTACTGCTGGTCAACTACCGCCCGGAGTATCAGCACAGTTGGGGTGGCAAGACCTATTACACACAGTTACGGTTGGACCCGTTAGGGAAAGAGCAAGCGGAGGAGATGTTAACTGCCCTCCTGGGCGCAGCCTCAGAATCCCCACTCCCTCGAGGGGAGAGGGCTAGGGTGAGGGTGATCGACAATGATCTATCCGCCCTCAAACGCTTCATTCTCGACAAAACCGAAGGCAATCCCTTCTTCATGGAAGAGATCGTGCAATCATTACGCGAGCAAGGGCTCCTCGACCGTGACGATGTAGGGGCACGGCGCGCCGTGCCCCCGCCCACAGAGTTGCGTATTCCCACCACTGTCCAAGGTGTCCTCACTGCTCGTATGGATCGCCTGCCGTTAGAAGAGAAAACCCTCCTCCAAACGCTAGCCGTCATCGGACGTGAGTTTGGCGCGAGTTTACTGCGGAAGGTTGTCGATCAACCAGAGGCCGAACTCCTCGGCCTTCTCTCACGCTTACAAGCGAGCGAGTTCATTTACGAACAACCCGCGTTCCCCGAAGTCGAATACATTTTCAAGCATGCCCTCACGCAAGAGGTGGCTTACAACTCGTTGCTCATCGAACGTCGCAAAGCGATCCACGAACGCACGGCGCAAGCAATGGAAGACGTATATCGCTCTCGACTAGACGACCATTACAGCGAGTTAGCCCATCATTACAGCCGGAGCGGCAATACGCAGAAGGCGGTGGATTATTTGCAGCTTGCTGGGCAGCAGGCCGTGCAACGGTCGGCGAATGCAGAGGCAATCACCCATCTCACTTCGGCCCTAGAGTTATTCAAAGCGCTGCCAGATACACTTGAGCGTGCTCAACAAGAACTCACTCTGCAAGTTGCCTTAGGCCCCGCAAGGAGCAGGAAGCACGCTCCGTACTCGCTGAAGCACACAGCATGTTAGCTGAGGTCTACGGTTGGTTCACCGAGGGGTTTGATACCAAAGATTTGCAAGAGGCGAAGGCGCTGCTGAAGGACTTGGGGGAAACGGCGAAATGGGTAAACGGGGAAAAGGGTAAGGGATAAAGGGAAAGGAGAAAAGGCGAATGCGTGCCCGAGTGTGGGCGCGCGGAGTGGTCTTTTGTCGCCCGCCCTATTGCGGACACCAGGCGGAGCGCAGAGAATCAAGCTAGATGAAAACTGACTCCCTCTTCTATCGCTTGTTCCAGACCCTGCCGCAGTTGTTGTTTGATCTGATCGCGCAGCCGGCGGTGGATGCCGCCCGCTATCACTTTCAGTCAGTGGAACTCAAAGAAACGGCTTTCCGGCTCGATGGCGTGATGCAGCCCCCGGACGAGCAGCCCGACTGGCCGGTCTTTTTCGTGGAGGTGCAGTTTCAACCTGATCCCGAGTTGTACTCTCGCTTATTCGCTGAAGTCTTTCTCTATCTCCGTCATCATCGCTCCGCGCACCCCTGGCACGCGGTGGTGATTTATCCCACGCGAGCGGTTGATCCTGGGACACATCCCCCGTACGACCTCTTGTTGCAGAGTAGCCAGGTGACACGCGTATACTTGGACGAATGGGCACAGCCGCGGCAGACGCTGCTGCAGCAGGTGATGGGAGTCGTGCTGGCGGATCCACAACACGCACTCACGGAGGCGCGGACGGTGCTGGGACAACTCCGCGAAGCCGCAGTTGACACGGCCTTAACGACGGCTATCGTGAATTTAGTCGAGACGATTTTGGTGTATAAGTTACGGACGGTAAGTCGAGAGGAGATCCAAGCCATGCTGGAACTCACAGACGTGGATTTGAAGCAGACGCGATTTTATCAGGATGTCTTTACCGAGGGCGAACAAGCTGGCCAGCAG
>JAYVFX010000563.1:0-2894 GCA_043772795.1 Deltaproteobacteria bacterium | reverse complement strand
CCGGGGCGCGCCAGACGAGAGCCGCTGCCAGTCGCATGCACAAGCTGAGATTACGCAGCCTGGGCAAACTTCTGTAGTGCCAAAGGATTTTGCGGAATGGATTGTACAAATAACGACTGTCGGAACGCGTAGATAGTTTGTCCGTGCGCAAAGGCCGTCTGTTGCGTTAACACAAGAGCATACAATCCTAGGTGTAAATGTGCCCACTGCGCTTGTTGTTTTTGGCATGAACACCCACTCCAGCCAAATTCTTGTTTAAGCAAACGAAACGTCTCCTCAATCTGTTGCCGATGGGAATAATGTGTTTTGACTTCACGTACAGTGAGTGTCAAGTCGTTTGTTCCCCAGTACCGGCGGCCGTCTTTGACTACCAACACTGGATGGTCTACGCCCCGTAATTCTCCCTGCGCATGGCCATACCGATGCGGCCACGTTGTCCGGAGGGAATGGTCACCAAACTTCCTGTTACTCTTGAGTCGCATCACATAGTGCCAGCCCCAGCCGTCCAGCAAATTCAGAATCTGCGCCGCCGCATACCAGCTATCACACAGGACGTACGCGGGCTGCAGCCCCCGTCGCTGCGCCTGGCTTAGTAACCCCATCGCTAACGCGACTTTCGATGGGCCGCCTTTCCGCCAGATCCGTATCCCAATCGGCACCTTCCACTTTCCGTCCGTCCATAACAACAAGACCACCTGCATCCCCCATATCGGCTTGCCGACACTGCTCGACCATACCCAGCTCACCGCGTCCGCGACTCGGGTAAACCGCTCCCAACTGGTGTCATCAATCACCAGATAGCCGCCCGTCTGCACGAGCCCTTGGACAAAGGTGTCCCATAGCCGTCGGGACCAGGGCACCTTCTGATAGAGGACACGACGCAAGGTATCGTGCGACACATGAGCGCACAGGAGCGCTAAACTCACACAACTCGTTCGTGTGTTGCGATACAGTAAGCCGATAAGATATGTTGCCAGGGCAGGGGTTATTACAGCGTTGATGTTGTCCATACCACCAACATTTTATTACGCTTTTTAACTCCTGCGTAATCCCAGACAAGTTCATGATAGAGGGTAGAAAAAAATTCTGCTGTACTCTCAAACCGTGACACTGAGGGAATCTGCACGGTATCTGTACGAGGTGAGTACGATGCGGTCGGAGCGTCATGCAGGATGGTGGGCGGATTGGGCATCTGGGTCACGAGCTGTTCACAGGCAGCCAGGGGTGCGAGATCGCGTTCGACAGGAGTGGCCAGTTTTGCCGTCAACGAGGCAGGCAACTCGCATTGCTCGCTATTAAATACCGTGTACGTACGCAGTAATGGCGGACGACGGGTCGAAGTTGCCTCGCTCTCATCCGCTTCACGCTGATCGTTGGCAAATTTCCAGAACACCACTGGGGTGCCTTTTTCGCCTGCACGGACCCACCCGCCGATCTCTTGGGCTTGTTTGTACGTCAACCAATACGGCGACACATACGGACGGGTGATCAGTAACCAGACATTGATGCCACGATAGGGTTTCTGGCTGAGGAGGCTTTTCGGTAGGCCTTGCACACGCCACGGACAGCGCCACGGAACCGTGCCTTGTTCTAACTGCACTACAATCTGTTGGGTGATGGTGTCATACGCGTTCATACGTCACTCCTTTCGTTGAGTCTTCTTCCAAGGAAGAAGTTTTTTTCTGTCCGCCCTTCACCCGCCGTTGAGGGCGACAGAAAAAATCGAGGGTGACGGGGTTCCACAGCATCGGGGGCGGACGCCACCCGTTTGCAGGCCCGTGACAGGCCGACACCAACAGTGAGGAATTTCACAGACGCAACGACATCGGCCTGGCGCGGGAGTGCAGGTTGGTGGGAGCGCAGGGGCGGGGTAGCTGGCGCTCGGATCTCGCGGCGAGGCCGGAGCGCTGATGCTGCCGGAGTGACGTGGAACCCGGTGCGCCCGGAGTGAAGCGGAAGTTCCTGGAGCGGAACGGAAGGCGATCCGGTGGAACGGCACTCGGGCTTACCTTATTGTGTCGGGGTGGCGTGCGTGTTCGGGCACGATGAGCGGCTGATCATGCAGAGGGTATGACTCTCAGTGACTGCCATGATCGCTTCGTATGACGCAGAGAACGGCTCCCAATGAGAGGTCGGCGTTTCAGGGGAGTGCAGATGAGCGATAACAATGGCGGGTTCGTTACCGACGATTGTGACCGCCACGGAACACGCAGTGCGAAGGATTGCCTTCCTGCGAAGCTCTAGGGACAATAGCGCTATGCGAGAATGCGCGCCGCACTTACGTACAACACCGATCGTCGCTGTGGGACAATGAGAGATGGTGCCACACGCTGGGGTCTCAACAGCAACACCATCCGTGTTGCACTCTGCTACTTCTCCATCGGGAACGACACTGAAGAAGTGCATCACTCTAATATGAAGGACCAGAAAGACAGTACCATGAGATATAAGCAGCATCTTGCACAGAAGGACGCCTGTAGGAAGAGGCTCGTGCTTTCTATCGCTTGGCTGGTGTTGGTTGCGGCAGGCACAGCGGAAGTGCCTCAAGCAATCCAGGCGCAATGGACCAGATTTCAAGCCGCCATAAAAGCCGATGACCTGTCCACCGTGACCGCCATGAGCAAATTTCCTATTCGCAGCAATGAATTCGGTGGTGACATTCCCTCTGCCAAGGTCCTCACGCAGCGCTATACGACCATCTTCCCCGCGCCGACCAGGCAGTGCTTGGCCACCGCCCCGCTACACCGAGAGACGTGGCACAAGCGCACGCATTACGAAGCCTGGTGTGATGTCGGCGCCTGGGCTGATAAAAATTGGCGATATTAGGACAGTTTTTCTGGTGCAGATGTCGCAGTTTTTGTTCCTCTGTCCTGACCTTTCTGGTCTACCAGAGC
>JAYVFX010000562.1:0-1935 GCA_043772795.1 Deltaproteobacteria bacterium | reverse complement strand
CTCCTCCCTCCCGGCGGTCACCTGCTTTCGTTTAGCTGTTCACAGCATGTATCAATGTCTGATCTTTTACAGACTCTTCAATTCGCTGCAGCCGATGCGGGACGCAACATTCAACTCCTCAGGCAATTGGGACCTGGACCAGATCACCCGACAAATCTAGCCCATACGGAAGGAACGTATTTAAAGGGGGTATGGTTGCAGGCGGGGGATTGAATTTACCATAACCTTATGCAAATGTACCGGTTTAATATTGTGTCCAAGTGGCAAATGCCTTAGGAACTTCCGTATCATAACGACACCCCCTTCGATTTCTCGAAGAGTTTCCAGTGTATCCGCTGATCGGTCAAAGGGCGAGGACTTTCCTTGCGGGAGGATACATTGGAGTTGGCAATAATGTAGCTTCCTCCTGGCCCTTCCAGGAGGAACACAGAGAGGAAGATGCCCATGAAAGCTCGTCCTGCAACGCAGGAGAAGGTCAAAACTTCGGTTAAACATAACCCCAAGCAAGGAGAGCAGAGTTCCGTTGTTCGTGAGATGAAGAAAGAAGTTATCGCCGCGGAGCCACCCACTACTACAATTGACGCAGATCTCCCCCCTGCACCTTCTCTAGCGCTTCCGGCTCCAGTATTCGTCCAGCGAGATATTGTTGCACCCGATGGGAGTGTACGGGCTGGATGGGAGATGTGGATTGGCGATCATTGCTTTGGTCGTGCCGATAGCAAGGATCTTCTGCTAGCAAGCTTCCAACGCCTCCAGAGCCCACCAGAAAGTTTCCACTGGCGTGAGGTCCGTAACCGTATGCAGATGCGAGGTCGGCCACGACCGACAGCCCCGGTAGAGCAAGAAAAAGCAGAAGGCTGGGAGGAGAACGAAAAAGAAGCGCCGCTTCTCCTCGGTGAAGAAGAGGCTGAGGGATTCCAAGAGCTCACCTGGGAAACTCCTGCCTAACCCGTCCCAGACTAGAGTCTGAGAGTCTCGAGTCTTTTCCGAAAGAAAACCTCAAAACTCTAGACTCTAGGCTACAAGCTCTCCGTTCCACGCCTCCCTTCCACCCTCACCTTCCAAGTCGTGTAGCAATGCAGTTGCCGTCGAAGGGACCGCCACTGGTATCGCGGACGTGGAGTCACGAACGGAGCAACGAACTCACAAAATGGGTGTGCAATGGTATCCAGACAGCACAGCAACGTCAGATCATCGGAAGGAATGGCATCTCCTACGATCCCGAAGATACGTATTACTCATCAAGAGCGTCGTGACTGTCTTTGCGTGGCGATGCGTGACCCGCTATCAACGGGGCGATGGTGGCATGAGCTTCTGCGCTCTGGTGATTGGCAAGGAGCGTAAGGGCCAGCAGCTTTTGGGCTTGCTCAGTTGCATGCAACTGACAAGCGGTACGGGCAAGGCGCACGGCTTCAGCGGGTCGGTCGCCCGCCCACAGCAACTTCCTGGCCGCTTCCCGTACTTCCCAGGCTTTCACTGCAACTTGCATCACCGTGGTCAAGTCTGTCCCACACCGACCACAGAGCGTCACGTGCCGCCACGGGGCGCGACACGTCGGACAGCGGAACTCCATACCTCTCTCCTCTAGTTCTCCTCAACATAGAACAATAAATCGGCCAACTCAGTCATGGCGGTGTGCAGGCTCTTCGAGTCGGGTGTCCTGAGTGCATTTTCGATCTGCTCATGCAACCTGATCGCTTCCTCACGGTCTTCACTGTTCATCGTCTCGAGCAACCGACGGCTCCGTTCGAGTAAGGCCCGGGCTTCGGAGATTTGCACGCGGCGATCGCGATCTTCATCTCCCGGTCCCTCTATCTCAGACTCAGATTGAGGCTCCGCCTGGGCTGATAAAAATTGGCGATATTAGGACAGTTTTTCTGGTGCAGATGTCGCAGTTTTTGTTCCTCTGTCCTGACCTTTCTGGTCTACCAGAGC
>JAYVFX010000561.1:0-3890 GCA_043772795.1 Deltaproteobacteria bacterium | reverse complement strand
GGGTTTAGTATTGAAATCGCATAAGATTTTCCGTTCGTGCTGAGCTTGTCGAAGCATGAACCGTGCTCATCCGGAACATTTCATTTAGGAAAACTATATGAGTAGTTTCCGTTGCTAGCATTTTCGATTACCTCTTGAGCCAAGATAGCTTATGCATTGCAAGAAAGCTCCTCCAGCAGCGCCTTCGCCTCTTGCAAATCTTTCGTGTCAAAGCCTTCGGTGAACCAATTGTAGACGTCGGCCAACAGGTTGTGAGCTTCGGCTCGCTTGCCTTGACTCTGCCACAGTCGTGCGAGGCTAGTGGCGGCGCGGAGTTCCAACGACTTCGCCTGCTGCCGCTGCGCAATCTCAATTGCCTTCAGAAAACACGCTTCGGCCTCGGCTTGGGGGTCGGGGGTCAGGGGGCGGGGATCGGCAACTTTGAACTTTGAACCTTGAACCTTGAACTGTTGGAGCGTTAGCTCACCTTTCAGCCGATACAGTTCCGCCTCGTAATACCGCTCTCCAGTTTTGTTTACCTTAGCCAGCGCCTCGGCCAACGCTGCGAGCCCTTCCGCTGTCTGTCTTGTTTTCCCACATATTTCGGCCAGTTGAGCAAGAAAACATGGCTGTCCCGCCTCTGCCCCCGTGGCGCGGTAAGCAGCCAGGCCTTGGTATATCTGTGCAATCCCTTCCTCTTCCTGTCCTTGTTTTGCTAGCGCCCAGCCCCGCAAGATAGTCCCCCATGCCAACCGCAGCGCAAACCCCTGCTCAGTCGAGAGTGAAATCAGCGAGTCCGCTTGCTTCTGGGCTGCTTGGATCTCCCTACGGAACTGATGGAGCGAGGTAGCAGGACCTAAAGCGTAAGCTAAGCTAAATGGATGAGACAAATCCTGGGCCAATGTGAGTGCCGCGCGGATTCTCTTCAGGGACTGGTCTGGATAGCCAAGAAACCAAAAGGCCCAAGAAGCATAGGAAAGACAAATCACTCCAGAATCCTGCCCATAGAGTAAGGCACGAGAGCGATGTTGCTTAGGGTCGTAGAGAGCAATTCCCTGCTCTAAGTGTGCTTGGGCAGGGGCAAATTCTCCTGAAACGAGCAAAACAAGTCCAAGCGCCATGTGAGACTCCACGAGGAGAGCAGGATCTTGTACATTCTGTGCGATATTGAGGAGTTGCTCTGCAATCTCGTGTGCTGTCTGTAATTCCATCCGCGAAGAATAAAACACCCATAGTCCCCGTAGTATTGGGAAGAGCTGGTGAGGCTCTCCCACCTGCTGACACAGCTCATGCGCCCGCGCATAGGTTTTCTCCACTTCCGCGGCTGCAAAACCTTTGGTGTCCATTAGTGGAGCGCCCAGTACGAGTTGTAGTGTGAGTTCTTGCTGGTTGCGTTCGGGAGTATCCGGTAGAGTCTTGAGTAGATGCAACGCCTTGGTGAGGTGACTGACTGCTTCGAGGTTGGCCGAGTGTTGAGTTGCTCTCTGTCCTGCTTGTTGCCAATAGGGAATAGCCTGCGTAACCAAACCCGCCTCGGTGTAGTGATGGGCCACCAACTCCGGTTGGGTCTCGGTAGTTTCTGGAAATCGCGCCTCGAAGACCTGCGCTATCTGCTGGTGATATTGCTGACGTTTGCTTTTTAGCAACGATTGATATGCGGTCTCTTGTACCAGCGCATGCTTGAAAAGATAAGTTGCCTGCGGCGGCAGTCCGCGTTGATAGAGCAGCTCTGCCTCGACGAGCTTGGCCAACTCTTGTTGCAGTGCTGCCTCAGTGAGCGGTGAGATTGCGCTCAATAAGTCGTAGGTTAGTTCGCGTCCCACCACCGCCCCTTGTTGCGCCACCTCTTTGGCGGTCCCGAGCCGATCCAGCCGAGCCATCAGCGCATCTTGTAGCGTTGAGGGAATCCCGAGCGGTAGGGGCGACCGGCCAGTCGCCCCTACACCCAGGTCGGATTCCACTACCATCGTGGTCAGCTCTTCGACAAATAAGGGTCCGCCATCCGTCTTACTCACAATCTGTTGTAAGACTTCCGGCGGTAGCGCTCCACCGGTGAGCTGTTCGACGATAGCACTAGTTTGCTTCCGCCCTAACCGACTCAGCACGAGATGACTGACGTGCGAGCGGGACGTCCAGGTGGGCGTAAACTCGGGACGGAAGGTCAATAACAGGAGCATCCGTGCCGTAGGCACTTGGTCTAGACACAACGCGAGAAATTCCAAGGTCGAGGGGTCCGCCCAATGCAGATCTTCCCAGACGCAGTACACCACCGCCTTCTCTGCTTCTTCAATGATCCACGCTACTAATACTTCTTGGGTCTTCTGTTTCTGTTTCTGCGGACTCAGCGTCAGCGGCGGAACCCCGTCCGGATGTGGCAGCGAGAGCAAGGCAGCCAACAGCGGTATCGCCTCCGGCTGTAGGGGCACGGCGCGCCGTACCCCTACAGCCAGCTTACGCAGCTTCTCTTCTGGAGAATCGGCCTGCTGAAACTCCAGCACGCGCTGCAGGTGCTCAATGAGCGGATAGAACGCACTGTTCTGGTGATAGGGGGAACAACGAAACTCAATGCGGACAGCATTGTTTTGGGCAACTTGGTTCTTGAGTTCCTGAACGAGCCGGGACTTGCCAATACCGGCTTCGCCACTGAGCAGGACGACTTGGCCTTCGCCGTCTGTGGCTTGTTCCCAGCGACGGCGCAGCAGAGCCAGTTCTTCTTCTCGGCCCACCAGGGGGGTGAGTCCGGCCTGCACCGCCACGTCAAAACGACTTTGGGCTTTGCTCTCCTGGACTACCCGATATAACGTCAGCGGAGTCGTTACCCCTTTGAGTTCCGGTTGTCCGCGATCTTCACACGCAAACAATCCCTCGACTAATCGATAGGTGGCCGCGCTGATCATCACTTCATCGGGGTGAGCTTGCCCTTGGATACGGGCGGCAAGATTGGGTGTCTCGCCCAGGGCAAGGATTTCGCGTTTCTCACTGCTACCGATCTCGCCAATGACGACTAACCCGGTGTGAATACCGATGCGCACGTGGAGAGTATCCGAGCCGCGACCGTGAGGGAGCGGAGGGTTTGCCGCTTGCTGATGCGCGCGGCTCCGCAACGCCACAAGAATTTCTAATCCTGTCCGCACGGCCCGTACGGCATCATCCTCATGCGCTGTGGGATAGCCGAAGTAAACTAACAGACCGTCACCGAGATGTTGGGCAATATATCCCTCGTAGCGTCGGATCACTTCGCTGCAGGTCTCTTGATAGCCCCGCACCACGTCGCGCAATTCTTCGGGATCAAGCTGCGCCGAGAGCGCAGTGGAGCCCACCAAGTCACAGAACATCACGGTCAACTGTCGCCTTTCGGCGGCGGACTGTCCGGTGTCCGGCGTCCGAAGTCCGGTGTCTTCTCTCTTTTCGCCTTTTACCCGTTTCGCCTTTTCGCCTTCTGTGTCCGTTGTCCCATTTATCCGTTTATCCTTTTCTCCATTTATCCCTTTGCCGGTCCAGACGAGCACCTTGCCGTCCTCATCGCGGGCTACGTGCTCGGCGTCAATCAATTCGGCTTTGAGGTCCTCTAGATATTCGTCATCCAGATCGAAACGCCGCTTCAGCGCACGATAGGCTACGCGGCCTTTGCTCTGTAACAGTTCGCGGACCTGTTCTAGCCTCTCATCAAACGTCATAGCGCGCCCTCGGAGCTGTTTTACTCCTGTGAGTATTGTCGGACAACGGGCTTCGGACAGGGAAAACGGAAAACAGAAAAAGGGGGAAAAGGCGAAACGGGTAAATGGAAAAGAAGAGCAAACCGCTCGGATAATATCCCCCAGTTTTCCGTTTCGCCTTTTACCCGTTTCGCCTTTTACCCCTTTTTCTGTTTTCCGTTTTCCCTGTCCGAAGCCCGTTGTCCGACAATACTC
>JAYVFX010000560.1:0-5790 GCA_043772795.1 Deltaproteobacteria bacterium | reverse complement strand
CTTTCCGTGCAAGAGACCATTGATGGAAGGGAGCAAGAACTCGCAAGTGGACGGAAAGGGGAAGAAAGTACGTAAGAATGGCTGCATTCATGCCGGTAGCGCTTCCTCCCCCTCCTTACTCTTCACCCAATACTGTTCGGCACAAATTTTGACCCTCAGTAGACCGCTGCTGAAAATCTCCTCTCCCTCCGGGAGAGGGCTAGGGTGAGGGGGCGCGGATAAGAAGACTCTCTTTCCTCCCCTCATCCTGACCTTCTCCCGGGTGGGAGAAGGAACCTGAAGCCCTCCGTGCATAATGAGTGCCGAACTCTATTGTCTCTTCACCCTCTGTGAGAAAGCACCTGCGAACTCATGTACCAAATTCCCATGAGGAGAGGTATTTCTTCTGTTCCGGGGTGAGCCGATCGCACTTGAGCCCCATACTGGCGAGTTTCAGCGTGGCAATCTGATCCTCGATTGCTTTCGGTACGTTATGGACTTGTACATCAAGCGCCTTCTTGGTGGTGACCACCCAGTGGACCGCGAGCGCTTGCGTGGCAAAGCTCATGTCCATGACGGCAGCCGGATGTCCTTCCGCGGCAGCGAGGTTGACGAGACGGCCTTCCCCGATGACATAGACGGTACGCGTACTCGAGAGACAGTACGCGTCAACGTTGGGCCGTACCTCTTTTTCCACAGTTTTGGCTAAGCTCTTCAAGGCTTTGAGGTCGATCTCGACGTCAAAATGACCGGAGTTACACAAGATCGCGCCGTTTTTCATCTTGACGAAGTGTTCTTTCCGTAACACCGAAGTGTCCCCAGTCAAGGTAATGAAGACCTCCCCTTGTCGTGCGGCCTCACTCATAGGCATCACGCGAAACCCGTCCATTGCTGCTTCCAAGGCACGGATCGGATTGATTTCTGTCACGATAATTTGCGCGCCCATGCCGCTGGCCCGCATCGCGACCCCTTTGCCACACCAGCCGTATCCGGCGATGACGACATTCTTTCCTGCCAGCAAAACGTTGGTGGCGCGAAGGATACCATCTACCGTGGATTGTCCGGTTCCGTAGCGGTTATCGAAGAGGTGCTTGGTGTCAGCGTCGTTGATCGCGACCACTGGAATCTTCAGCTTGCGGTCTTTCTCCAAGGCGCGCAGACGAATAACGCCAGTCGTTGTTTCTTCTAAGCTGGCCCGCATTTGTCCGGTCTGTTGCGCATACTTCACTTCGGTATGTAACAAGTTGACCAAGTCGGCCCCGTCATCAAGGGTAATGACCGGCTTGGGGGTCAGGACTGCATGCAAATGGCTGTAGTAGGACTCGCGATTTTCAGCACGGATGGCGAAAGTTGGAATGCCATCGTGTTTAATCAGCGAGGCGGCAGTATCATCTTGTGTAGATAGCGGATTCGAGGCGCAGAGCATCACGTCGGCTCCACCAGCTTTGAGGGTCCGCATCAAACTAGCAGTTTCTGTTGTGACATGAAGGCACGCAGAAAGACGGATGCCTTTCAACGGCTGGGTACGGGCGAACTGTTCGCGGATTTGGCGTAAGACTGGCATATTCTGCTCGGCCCAGTCGATACGTTTCTTGCCCTGCGCGGCTAGCCCAAAATCTTTTACCTCTCCTTTTACCGATGCCATAGCGTAGTGTTTCCCTTTTTCCTTTCGTACTCTTACGCGAGATTTGCTGCACGTTTCAAAGTATCCACGCGGTCGATCCGTTCCCAGGTGAACTTTTCTCCTTCGGCAGGACGACCGAAATGGCCGTAGGCTGCAGTGGGTCTGTAGATCGGCCGCTTGAGCCCCAACGTTTTGACGATTTCTGCTGGACGGAGGTCGAAGATCTCAGTCACGACCTTGGAGATCTTTTCGTCTGGCAGGACTCCTGTGCCAAACGTATCGACCAGCACTGAGACTGGGGCCGCCATGCCAATAGCGTAGGCGACCTGGATTTCACACTGTGAGGCCAAGCCCGCAGCGACGACATTCTTGGCAATATAGCGCGCCATATACGCGGCAGAGCGATCGACCTTCGACGGGTCCTTGCCGGAGAATGCGCCACCACCGTGCCGTCCATACCCGCCGTAGGTATCAACGATAATCTTACGGCCCGTCAACCCGCAATCAGCAAACGGACCGCCGTGCACGAAACGGCCGGTCGGATTGACCAAGAAAACGCTCTTATTGTCCATAAACTCTTTTGGCACGACCTTCTTAATAATATCTTCAATGACGGCTTCTTTGATGGTGTTATGGGTTGCATCAGGGTGATGCTGGGTTGAAATGAGCACGGTGTCGGCCCGTGCGGGTCTCCCATCTTTATAGTGGACGGTAACTTGTGACTTCGCGTCGGGACGGAGGAACGGGAGTTGGCCACTCTTGCGTGCTTGGGTGAGGGCTTCGACGAGACGGTGCGCGGTGTAAATGGGGAAGGGCATATACTCTTTGGTCTCATCGCAGGCGAAACCAAACATCATACCTTGGTCTCCGGCCCCTTGTTCCTTATGGAGTCCTTCACCTTCTGTGACGCCTTGTGAGATGTCGGGGGATTGTTGTCCGATCGCGCTGAGGACAGAGCAGGTCGCTGCGTCGAACCCAAGGTCCGAGCTGGTATAGCCAATGTCGTGAACAACTTCACGGACAACATCCGCATAATTGATGTTGGCGCGAGTCGTGATTTCACCAGCAATAACAACCATCCCCGTTTTCGCCAGGGTCTCGCACGCGACGCGACTGTCCGGATCTTTCGCGATGAGCGCGTCCAATATGGCGTCGGAAATCTGGTCACACATTTTGTCTGGATGACCTTCAGACACCGACTCTGAGGTGAAGAGAAAATCTTTCGCCGGCATAAAAACGATCTCCTTCGTGTATCTTCGCTTCCGCTAGGGAAAGCAGGCGCATGTAATAGGATAGTGCTAGGACCGTCAAGGGGCAAATGCGACGAACGTAAGAGGTGAAACGTAACCACTCCTGCCCCTTTTACGTTTTACGCCCTACGTTTTATGTGGGTTGTTTCATTCTTCATAAAAGCGATTTTCAACAACTTTTATCAACGCGATCAATGCTGCTTGTGCATCGGCCCCGTTTACCGCAACCTCGAGGATGCTACCGCACGGCGCGCCGAGTGTCATCAGTTCGAGCATGCTGCGCCCATTGACAGTACGGTTTTGCCAACTCACTGTGATGTCGGCTCGGAGTCCGCTGATGGCCCGAACAAACGCTGCCGCCGCACGGGCGTGGAGGCCTTGGGTATTCATGAGCGTAAGCTGGGCGGTTCGACTGGGCTCGTCTGACATGTGCGTCCCGTTCCTGTTAGCGTTGCAGGTCGCGGTGACGGAGGTGTATGGCGTATCCCCACGTCGCGAGTCGTCGTCCGAGTTCCTCAATCATGGCAACCGACCGATGCCGACCTCCCGTGCAGCCAATCGTCACTGTCAGATAGCTTTTGCCCTCGCGCACATAGAGGGGTAACGTCGATTCCAGTAACGCGCTGACTTGGGAGACAAAAAGTTCCGCTTCCGGGCGTTGGAGAACGTAGGTTGCGACGTCGGTGTCGAGGCCGGTTTTGGGACGGAGTTCTTCGACAAAAAAGGGATTCGAGAGGAAGCGCACATCAAACATGATATCAGCGTCAACCGGTATGCCATATTTGTATCCGAAAGATTCCAGAGTCACGGCGAGTGAGTCTTGGGTACGAAAATGCGCGAGGGCTTGTCGTAACTTCTCGCGGAGTTCATGGACGGTGAAAGTCGAGGTGTCAAGGACCTGAGTGGCGAGTTCACGTAGACCGGAGAGTAATTCTCGTTCAGTGCGGATACCTTCAGCGACACCGCGATTCCCAGCGGCAGGGTGGGGGCGACGCGTCTCGCTAAAGCGTCGGAGCAGCACATCATCTGCCGCTTCAAGATACAGAATTTGGAGTCGTAGCCCACGGTTGCGCAAGTCTGCCAAGACGTCGGGATAGCTCCGCAGAAAGACACGTTCCCGCTGGTCGATGCCAAGTGCAACGCGAGTGATGGGTTCTTCGCTGTTGGCACATAACTCGAGAAACCGCGGAATGAGGGTCACTGGGAGATTGTCGATACAATAGAACCCGAGATCTTCGAGCACGTGGATCGCGGTACTTTTTCCCGATCCCGACAGACCGGTGACGATCACAACTTGCATCGCCCCTGCCGAAGAGTCCTGGGGATTCGGTTCAGAGTCTGGCGTCTTCTTCACAAATCACCTGATACAAGGTCGCACGATTCGCTCCCTGTAGGAGACGCTCGCGAAACGCTCTATCCTTGAGCAGCCGGGATACGCGGGCGAGCGCTTTGAGGTGCACCCCTGCAGACTCCTCTGGCGCGACGAGCAAGAAAAAGAGTTTGGTCGGTAATCCATCCAGTGAGTGGCAGTCGATGCCGTGCTGGCTCCGACCAAAAACTGCGACGACGCCTTTCAGTCCAGGGAGTTTTCCATGGGGAATCGCGATCCCTTCCCCAATGGCGGTGGTGCCGAGTCGCTCACGGTCAAGGAGCACGGTGACTAACTGTTCGGCGCGAATATCGACACGCTGCTGCGCCAGATGTTGCGCGAGCTCGTGGAGGACATCGGTCTTGGTTGTGCTCTGTAATTGTGGAATGACTAAGTCTTCTGCCAGAATATCAATAACGCGCATGTGTGGGGGTCCTTTCCCCTCGCGGGGCCACCATCTTCCCGTGCTCTCAATTGCCTTGCTTTCGTTTTGCTGATGACGGGATATTCATCGCTTCTCGATACTTTGCCACCGTTCGACGTGCAATATCAACATTGTTTTGCGACAACCGCTTGGCAATGTCTTCGTCACTCAAGGGGTGTGTCGGGTCTTCCTTGGTAATCAATTCACGAATCTGTTCTTTGACGCTCTCGGCAGCGACATCCTGGCCGTGAATGCTCTTAAGACCAGTCGTGAAGAATCTCTTCATCGAGAAGATTCCACGTGGGGTAGCCATATATTTGCTGGCGATGGCGCGACTCACGGTTGATTCGTGAATGCCGACATCTTCTGCAACGTCGCGTAAAACCAACGGGCGCATCTGTGACACGCCATAGGTCAGAAAATCGCCTTGGAACTTGACGATGCTCTGCGCAACTTGCAAGAGAGTATGTTGACGTTGATGGATGCTTTTTATCAGCCACGCGGCCGAGCGCAGCTTGTCCTGAATGTAGTCTTTCGCGGCGCCTCCCTCAGCGAGCATACGGCGGTACGACTGACTCACTTTCAGGCGTGGGAGACCTTCCTCATTCAGTGTGACAAAATACTCGTCTCCCATCTTTCGTACATCGACATCCGGGGTCACATAGCGAATTTCACCGTCTCCAAAGTTGCGTGCGGGCTTTGGTTCGAGTGTGGTAATCAGTTTGACGGCGTGCGTGACTTCCTCAACCGTGGCGCCTAAATCCTTCGCCAGGCGATCAAAACGGCGGCCTTCGAGAACTGCGAGATGGTCCTGCACGATGCGTATCGCGAGTAAGATCAGTGAGTCCTCAACTGTCGGGTCTTCGAGCGCGTGGGCATGTAATTGGAGGAGCAGACATTCCCGCAAATCGCGTGCGGCAACCCCTGTCGGATCACAGGACTGCAAGAGCTGGAGGACATAGGCCGCAAGTTCGACGTTCACGCCTGCGCTAGTGGCGAGTTCTTCCAGTGAGACTTGGAGATACCCGTCTACGTCGAGGTTGCCGATAATGATCGAAGCGGTCCGTTCTTCTTCTGGATTCAATTCATGAAACCGCAATTGTTCGGAGAGATGCTCAGCTAAAGATTCTGTACGAGTGAGGAC
>JAYVFX010000559.1:0-2393 GCA_043772795.1 Deltaproteobacteria bacterium | reverse complement strand
CGATCTTCATCGCTAAACTCGACCAAGCGCGCTATTGGAGTCGCTCCATCGCACTACGAGATGCAGACGAAGTAAGCCAAGAAATCGTGCAATGGCAGGAAACGGGAGGCTGGGGAAAAGGTGCGGCGCGGACAGCATAGTGGGAATCGTTCCCGTACCCTTCCTGAACTGCGGTGGCCTAACATCCCAGAGTATTCTGAGTTGGTGAGGACATGGTCAGAAGACGCTCTCAACCGAATACTGACAGCCGTATGGCGTGGATATGACACCTTCTGTACAGAAATCCTTGACCAAATTGATATTGTCGAGGTCAATGAAGAACGAGAACGTGCTGTTACTCAGGAACTCGAACTCTGCATCCGTCGCCATCTCTCTGGAAACGAGCCGTATACTATCCAACACGGTCCTTATGAGTATGCTACCCGGCAGCCAGCACCAGCTCAGCCCCCACAATATGATATTGCTTTTGTCTTCCATCAAAACCAGAGATTAATGTGGCCCTTAGAAGCCAAATTTCTCCACAGCGATGGCGCGGTTGCTGAGTATGTGCGAGAGGTACAAGAGCAGTTTGTCACTGGTCGTTACGCGCCTTATGCGAACAGTGGAGCAATGTTGGGCTACCTGTTACGCGGCTCTCCAGCGACAACTTTTAGCAATATTGAACAATCTCTTTGCTGCCAGCTCATGCCTCATCCAGCCTTCAACACACGCCAACATCGAACTTCCAATCATTTCCGCAATCTCCAGGACGGTTTTATGTCCGGCCCGTTCTGCTGTCATCACCTGATTATGGAGATGAGACGCAATACCCAGATGGCAGGCACCTTGCGAACTAGCTCACAGAGAAGACGGCGCGCTAAAACGTAGGAAGTGTACTTCCAGAATCCCCACATATTGCCGAAAATTGCGGCAGTGGGATCAAGGCTACGCTGCAGGCAATGCGGATGGCTAACCTGGAGCCGCCACGGTTCAACGACCGGCGTTCGTCTTTCCTGGTGACGTTCTGCAATCACACGATGATGAATCCAGAGGCAATCGCTTGGCTCAACCAGTTTGCTGACCAGACCCTTGAAGACCGCCAGCGACTTGCACTTTTCTATCTTCGTCATAACGAACAAATGACCAACAGTGACTACCGACGGCTCAACCACATAGATTCCGTTACCGCTAATCGAGAATTACGTGGACTTGTGCAGGCGGGATTGATTGAGCAAAACAGTACGCGGCGCTGGGCGTATTACACGCTCAGTGTCCCGACCGAAATAAAAGTTTCCTCGCAGGTGCAGACTGACGAGGAACAAATTTTAGCCTACGTACGTGCACAAGGGTTCATTAAACGGGCGGATTGCCAGCGGTTGTTGGGCGTTTCAGCCATTCAGGCACGCTATGTCTTACAAAAAATGCGAGAGAAAGGCCTGTTACAACTCCAAGGAATTCGAAAAGGAGCGCGCTATGTAGCCGGATCTTTATGAATAGTTCTGTTCATAAAACATATCTATAAATTGTTCATAAATATCCATAAACACAGGTATACACGCCAATAGAACGTAAACACTACAACTTCGAGCCAGCAAATGACTCCTGTTTTTATCAGCCGAGATAATCTGCGTTATCCGCCTATCTTGCGGAATTATCCTGACGTGCCCTCCACCGTCACTGCGGTGGGAAACGTTGACATCCTACAACGAAGAAAGCTAGCTCTATTTTGTTCGGTCAAATGTCCCGGCAATCTGATCCTGCAAACGTATGATCTTGCTCGTGCCCTGCGCGATGAGGGGGTCACAACCATCGGAGGTTTTCATTCGCCAATGGAGAAAGAATGCCTAACTCTCCTTCTACGGGGCATGCAGCCGGTCATTATTTGTCTTGCCCGGAGCATTGAAAGAATGCGCATACCAAGTGAATGGAAAACCCCGCTTGAAGAGAGCCGATTGCTGCTGCTCTCTCCCTTTGCGGAGAAGCTACGCCGTATCACTGCTAACCTGGCCCAGAAACGCAACGAGTTCGTTGCCGCGCTTGCTGATGCGGTCTTTGTGGCCCATGCTGCTCCCGGCAGCAAGACCGAGCACTTTTGTCATGATGTTCTCTCCTGGGGCAAGCCACTGCTGACCTTGGAGAGCGACGAAAATGTCCACTTGCTCTCCTTTGGGGCAAAACCCTTCAGGTCAGAAAATACTTAAGATGGCTCATCCCATGAAAGTAAATTACGACAAAGAAACTGACTCATTGACTATTACGCTTCGTGATGAACGCATAAAGGGAAGTGATGAGATTCGCCCAGGAGTCATTGCTGACTTCGGCTACGATGGCGGCGTGGTGCGATTCGAGATCATGCAAGCGTCGAAGGTAGTGGGCAATGCACGCGAGATGCAATTCGTCGTCAATGAATAAGC
>JAYVFX010000558.1:0-1633 GCA_043772795.1 Deltaproteobacteria bacterium | reverse complement strand
GGGCACGGCAACGCCGTGCCCCTACTGAATTCTGACTACTGACTACTGACTACTTTTTGAAAATACTCCACAATCGCTTCGGTAAATCCAGGAATAGTATAGACACTAGACTGCACTGTCACCGACAAGCCGTATTCACGTACGGTATCTGCCGTAATCGGCCCAATGCAACCAATTTGCGTCTTCTGCAACAGTTGCAAAAGATTCTCCCCAACAAAAGCAGCAACAAAGTTCCGGACTGTGCTTGAACTGGTGAATGTCACCATATCGATCTTTGCCGCCGACAGGAGTTTGCCTAATGGCTCCGTTTCTGTCGGTTGCGGTCGTCGCGTCTGGTACACAGGAATCTCATCGACCTGCGCGCCGAGCGCGTGCAACTCTTTCGGCAGTACTTCACGCGCTTCCGCTGCACGCGGCAGAAGGATGCGCTGTCCGTTCACATCTCCTAACACATTCACCAACGCTTCAGCACGATACTCTTCCGGCACGACATTCACCTGAAGTGAGAGATCAGTCACTGCTCGTGCGGTCTCCGGACCGATCGTTGCAATCTTCAAGTGCCGAACCGCCTCTACTGACTTCCCACACGCGGTGAGGCGCTCGGTAAAGAATTTTACTCCGTTCACACTTGTGAAGAGTAACCAGTGGTACTGCTCAATTTGTTCCAGCGCAGCATCCAACCGCGCGTAGGATGCGACCGGTACGGTTTCAATGGTGGGAAACAGAATCACCTCCGCTCCGTATCGTTCGAGTGTTTCAGCAAACCCTCGAGATTGTGTACGTGGCCGGGTGACGACAATCCGGCGACCAGTGAGCAGCGTATCTATTCGCGTAGCAACGGCTGTTGACATAGGCATACCCCGTGGTCAGTAGTCAGGAGTCCGTAGAAGATGATGCTTTCCCTGCTCCTCGCTCCCTGCTCCTCACTCCCTGCTCCCCGCTCCCTGCTCCTCACTCCCTGCTCCTCACTCCCTGCTCTCTTGTAGCTCCCTCAGTATTTCTTCTCCGCCCTGAGCAAGCAAGCGCTCCGCTAACAGCGAGCCAACTTCCTCAGCGGCGCTATGCAGTCCGCTTTGCTCTCCGCGAATCACCTTCGTTCCATCTGGGCTGGCAACCAACGCACGCAAATGCACTCTGCCATCTTCGATATCACCCTTGGCCGCTAATGGGGTGCGACAACTTCCGCCCATGCGACGGAGAAAGGCACGCTCGGCCATTATGGCAACCGCAGTCGCCTCATGATGCAATGGACGGACCCGTGCAATGACATCCTCATCATCCGCACGCGTTTCGATCCCTAACGCCCCCTGGCCAATTGCAGGCAGAAATTCACGTTCATCGAGTATCTGACTGTTTGGTGGCATTAACCCGAGACGTTTCAGTCCCGCTGCCGCTAAAATGGTCGCATCCACGATCCCTTCGCGTTGTTTGCGCAGTCGCGTATCCACGTTTCCACGCAAGAGTTCAATACGCAAACCGGGGTGGAAGTGCAACAACAACGCCTGCCGTCGTAGGCTGCTGGTCCCGACCCGTGTTCCGGCCTGAAGCTGGGTCAAGGTTTCACCATTTTTGCTTATGAGAACATCACGCGGATCTTCACGCTCTGGAATCGCACTGAGAGAGAGGTCGGGGG
>JAYVFX010000557.1:0-1997 GCA_043772795.1 Deltaproteobacteria bacterium | reverse complement strand
CTCCGCGCTTCTTGCTCGTCTCCTTTTCCGGGGGTTGAAACCCCCGGCTACCATCAACAGCCCTTCCAGGGCTGGGCAGCTCCTTACTGCTTACCGCTTCCTCCTCACTTCTTACTCGTCGCTCCCTGCTCTTTGCTCCCCGCTCCGTGCTCCCTGCTCCCTGCTCCCTGCCCTCACCTCTTAGCCCTTCGCCCTTGGCTCGTAGCTCCCTGCTCCGCGCTCCCTGCTTTCGGCCCTTTGCGCTTCACCGCACGGTCAGTCAGTTTCGTAGGGCGCATACTCCACACTATTACTGTATACTCTTCCCTTACAATGAAAACCGACATCCTTTTCTATCGACTCTTTCAGCGGTTGCCGCGTCTACTCTTTGAATTGGTCGGCCAAGCCTCTGACCATGCAGAATCGTATCGCTTTACGTCGGAGGAAATTAAAGAGACGGCCTTTCGCCTTGATGGCGTCTTTGTTCCGCCAGAGTCACAACCCACCTGGCCGCTTTTCTTTCTTGAAGTTCAGTTTCAGCGAGACCCGACCTTCTACAGTCGGTTCTTCGCAGAGATCTTCCTGTACTTACGTCAACGACAGCCGTTGCATCCCTGGCAGGCGGTGGTGCTTTATCCTACTCGGACGATTGATCCTGGGCCGCATCCCCACTACGAGGCACTGCTGAGTAGTCCCCAGGTGCAGCGGGTCTACTTGAACGAGTGGGCAGCGCCCCGCCAGACGTTGTTACAGCGGATTATCGGGCTCGTTTTAGCTGTCCCAGAGCAAACTGGAGAAGAAGCACGAGCACTTATAGCACAAATACACCAGGAGTCAGTTGACAACGCTCAGACACAATCGATACTAGAATTGATAGAAACAATCGTTGCATATAAGCTCAAAGGGCTGAGCCGAAAGGAGATCCAGGCGATGTTAGACTTTTTGGATACAGAGTTGAAAGAGACCCGCTTTTATCAAGACGTGTTTGCTGAAGGCGAAGCGGCGATAATCTTGCGACTGCTCCAGCGGCGGTGCGGAGTCCTGCCACCAGTCCTGACCTCACGCATCACAGATTTGCCGATAGCGGGCTTAGAAGCTTTGAGCGATGCACTTCTAGAGTTTCAAAGCATCACGGACCTAGAGCGCTGGTTAGGGGAACATTCACAGCCATAAAGGCAGCGAACCTCGGTGAACGTAACATTGATGGAGCAGAGGGGAATCGAGGAGATTCCGGTTACTCTTGACTCTTTACTGCCTACTCCTCACTCTTTGCTCTTATCGCTTCGCCCTTCCTTCTTCGCCCTTGGCCCTTAGCTCCCTGTTCCGTGCGCGCCTCCTTTTCCGGGGGTTAAAACCCCCGGCTACCCTCAATAGCCCTTCCAGGGCTGGGCAGTTCCTTACTCCTTACTCGGTGTTCCCTGCTCCCGACTCCTCCCTCCTCCCCTTTGCCCTTCCATCTTTGCCCTTAGCTCGTAGTTCCCTGCTCCCCGCGTTCCCGACGCCTTTCAACAGCGAATAAGGTGATGTATGCTAGCGCAACATTTCTTGTTTGCTGGCGAAAAAAGGAGCATTAACGATGGCAGAAGCGATTCCGGCAGTGTATGAAAACGGTGTACTGCGCCCACTTCAGCCTCTTGGCTTACAAGAACACGAACAGGTATATGTCTTGGTAATCGCAGAGGATCCGACCACGCTTGCTCTCGCGCAGCGTGTAGCCTTAGCGGAAGTTGCTGGCATCGCTAGCAGCGGGCACACCGACATCTCGGAAACCCACGACTCGTACCTTTATCGCAAAGAATAACTACCGTGGCTGCCTCTTTGATTTTTGTAGACACGGGAGCATGGTACGCGTATGTCGATGCCAACGACACTCACCACCTCGCTGCAGTGCAATTTATTGATACCCTCACAGGGCCTTTAGTCACCAGTAACTATATCTTCGACGAAACTATCACGCTCATGAGAATGCACCTGGGTCACCGAATAGCAGTTCAATTCGGCGAAAGATTACGACAAGA
>JAYVFX010000556.1:0-3386 GCA_043772795.1 Deltaproteobacteria bacterium | reverse complement strand
AGTTCGCCAGTGTCACGGAAGCGATCGTTGTCGTAATAACGCACGTTGGGGAGATTAATTTTCTCTTTGCGGTAGCCGCGGACCACTGCGATGTCTTTCACGCCGCATTCGTTCAGTGCTTGAATTTGCCGTTCGAGAATTGTCTTGCCTTTGATTTCTAACATTGCCTTGGGGCGATCTTCGATCAACGGCAACAGGTTCTCTTCAAACCCAGCCGCGATGATAACTGCCGTGACTTCGTGACCACCGGGAAGGAGGAATTTCTTTTCGTTGCTCTGTAGTTCAGAAACGCCGACGAGTTCGTAGATTTCAGGCAAGGTGGCAATACGGTCATCGACGGCTGCTGGACGCGCCTCGCGTTTAAGAACTGCGAGTGACTCCCGCATTGCTTTGACAGCCGAACGCAACGCCTGGTTAGCAAAAATCACCAGCTTAAACCCGGCCGCGGCGAGATCATTGGCAGTAATGTCAGCATACGTGGTTGGGACGGCCACGAGTGGGCAAGGGCTGTCCCACGCATCAGTAAAATCTTTCAGCTCATCGAACGTTGATGACTTTGAATGAACGAGAACCGCATCTGCTCCGGCGGCGGCATAGGCACGTGCGCGAGTCAGTGCTTCTTGAGTTCCCCACCCAGCGATGAATGCTTCGGTGCGGGCGATAACGACAAAATCTGGATTACTCTGCGCGGCTTTGGCCGCTTGAATTTTGCGCGCGTGTTCTTCGGCTGGAACGAGTTCTCGTCGCACGCCAGCATAGAAGCTGCAACGCTTGGGGAAGATATTATCTTCGATACAGAGACCAGCCACACCGGCCCGTTCGTATTGTGCGACTGTGCGCATGACGTTGATGGCATTGCCAAAGCCATTGTCACAGTCAGCAATCACCGGGATGCGTACGGCTTCTGCCATACGTTGCACGGCATCAAGGGTTTCACTCATAGTGAGGATGTTGGCATCCGGGAGGGCGCTGACCGCAGAGATGCCAAACCCACTGGCCCAGATCGCATCAAACCCAGCTTCCTCGGCAAGTTTTGCAGACAAAGCGTCATGAGCGCCGAGAACGAGAGCTGGTCCTGGACGGCGCAGCAAAGCGCGCAGTTGTGCGGCGACTGAAAGTGTTGGCATAATGGGCGGAACTATACGGGCTGGGGTCCAGAGCCGCAAGGCCCGGTCGCCGAAGCTTCACGGATACTGCTGGCGAATGTCGTGCGAGTATTCTTTTTCATCAGAACAAGTTAGACAGATCGATGGCTACATCCGGCAACAGCAGTGGCGTGAGGGCAGAGAGATCAGTCAGCGTCTGCACGTCCTGAAATCCTGTCGGTGTGGGGGTGCGGTGGACTATGAATCGCCGGTTGGGCAGATCAGCTAGCCACACTTCCGGGATACCGTGACGAGCGTAGAGCGGGAGCTTGATTTGCGTGTCGTAGGCAAGCGAGGTATCAGCCACTTCGACGATCAGAAGAACATCACCCGGCTGAGGATGAGCCGATTTGTAAAAATCCGCGCGGGGGCGCAACAGCATAAGGTCCGGCTGGGGCTCGTGATGCATATCCAAGAAAACGGGATTCTGGACAAATACGAGGGCATGATCCCCGGCTGCTCTCTCTAATCGCTTTCCTAGAAAACCGACCGTTCCCGCGTACGGACTTCCGATTGGCGGCATATCAATGATCTCTCCTTCAATTAACTCCACGCGGGCATCCGGTGCGAAGATACCGGTCTCCGCCATGCGATGATATTCGGCCACGGTTAAGCGATGACGGTGGAAAATATCATATGCGGTGTTAGACATTGCCTCTCCTGACTGCTGTAAATGAAGATTAGAGAAAATATACCGCAGCTCACCGCGGGTTGAAACCCACGGCTACTCTCGTGGCAGCACGATGTGATGAAGAGGTGCCACAGCGGTAGCCCGCGTAGCCTCGATTCCGTGGAGTTTATCTGTAAAAATCTGGATTGAATCTGTCGGACATGTCAGAGAAAATCAGAATCAACCCGAACGGAGGTGACTGTCATTCTGAGGCGGGACGCCGAAGAATCTCTTTTCTGAGAGATCCTTCGCGTTGCTCAGGATGACAGAGACCGCTGCGTCACGGGAGAACACGCTTTGACGAGCTCGTTCACTGTCTGTCATATCACGTCCAGACTTTTACAATTGAGGCCAGCGTGTGGCAAATTCCGTCTGGCAGTACCGCGCTGATTGCCAAAGTGAAGAACGGCACGGCCACCCTGGCAGACCTGCAAGCGGGTGGGTCCCAGAAGGGAGCAACCACCGATGACTACACGTGCAACGACAACGGCAATGACTGTACCGACCGCTATGCTGCCTCGGTCCTCGGCGTCACACCGTCGGCGACTCTGACCTGGTTTCAGGCGCAGCAGTTCAGTCGCGCTGCCGGCACGCCCGATGGCACGCCCTGTCTCGTCAGTGCTGGTAGTGCCGGACCGACCGGCACTACCGGTTGTGTCTCTAATGCCGGCGCTTTTGACATGGTGGGGAATCTGGACGAGTGGATCGCAGACTGGGGGGTTCCGGCAAACACCTGCGGCTCCGACTTGTTCGGAACGGGTGATTTCAATTGTATGACAATTGATCCTGCTGCCTCCTTCACTGCTTCTGGGCCTGCGGCGCTGATCCGCGGGGGCGACTTCACCGGCGGCGCGAGCGCCGGAGTGTTTGCCGTGGACGGGCTCAGTCAGCCGTCGGGCGCTTCCGGCATCATTGGTTTTCGGTGCGCCCGCTAGTCGTCCGACTTTGGTTCTTTGGTCCTTTGGACTTTGGGGGCAGGCGAGCGGTGTTAACCGCCCGCCCGCTCGCGCGGCGGCCCTTCCCCCTCTCCCTACCCCTCTCCCGCCAAGGGAGAGGGGATTTCCGGCTCGCGCCGCGGCATTGTCTTCCCTACTCTCTGGCTTCAGGTCCTCTCTCCCCTTCGTGGGAGAGAGATAGAGAGAGGGGGCTGCCAGAGCACAGCACTTGTCGAAATTCGTGCCAGGCATTATTCGGAGAGGGGTAGGGTGAGAGGAATGCAGTGGAGCCTTTGATTCCTATTATCCAGAAAGCCTTCGACGTGAACGTCGCCTTGTATGGGTATGTCAACACATTTCCCCGCGCCCACAAGGCGCTCCTCGGTCGTGAGATTCTCCGCTTGGCTTTGGATCTCGTTGTGTCGCTGGTGACGACCAATCACCAGAAGAACAAAGTGCCGGGGCTGCGGGAGAGCAGCGCCAAACTCGACGCTTTGCGGATCACCTTACGTTTGGCCAAACAATAGTAACGCTGGGTATGAAGTCCTTTCCCACGATCTGGTCGAGATCGGCCGGATGTTGGGAGGGTGGCTGAAAGAAAGCGCCGGACGGGTCGCAGAGCATGGCGCTGCGCCG
>JAYVFX010000555.1:0-4446 GCA_043772795.1 Deltaproteobacteria bacterium | reverse complement strand
ACCGTACGCCCAGTTCTTTCCCCACGTCTGGTATATTCACCGGTGTCCCCTGGTACGTGAAGGCAGTGTTGCGGGCGATGACGAAGAGGCTGGAGATGCAGGAGAGGTCAGAGGTGAGCACTTCGGTGATACCGTTGCTGAAGTAGTCCTGCGCGGGATCTTTACTCATGTTGTCGAAGGGCAGGACGACGAGGGAGGGTTTGTCGGGGAGCGGCAGCGCCGCTGGCGCGGCTTGGGGGCCAGGGGTCGGGGGCTGGGGGCTGGTAGGAAAGGAGAGGGAACGGATAGTGATGACCGTTGCCGCGATGAGCAGCAGGCTGACTGCTGTCATCAGCACCCTTTTACGGCGCGCAACGCTCGTCCTGCTTTCTTGGGGGAAGGGTTGGGAATCCGAGCCGCGACCGTGAGGGAGCGGATGGTGGCTTCTTCATCGTCGCCCATGAGGCGGCTGTAGCCCGCGACATCGGTGCTGAAGATCGCCGCCAGCTTACGTTCCATCCCGACCGCGGGCATCTGGTCAGCCATCGCTCCTCCTCTCTGGCAGGTGATTATCCGGCTTCCAGACTACGCCTGTCAATCGCTGGACGTCGCTCGTCCGTACGAATCATGTGGATTGTGGAAATGCCCGTAGCGATGGTAAATTAAAGGACAATCGTTAGTATAAACATTGGAAGCTATGGCCAAACAAGAAGCGCTCTACCGAATGGACAAGACGAGTTTTTCAGTCTCAACGCTCACCGCACCTTACTGATGAGAAAGAATATTGGCTTGCGAAGACTGCAACTGAACGACTGCACGCGTTAGAGTTTCTCCGTCAAATCGCCTATGGTTACGATCCAACTACCACCCGACTTCAAAGAGTTCTTACAATTACTGAACTCGCACGAAGTTGAGTACCTTCTTATCGGTGGTTACGCTGTTGGATACTATGGCTATCCCCGACCTACCGGGGATATGGACGTGTGGGTTGCTATGCATCAGCGGAATGCCGAGAAGTTGGTGACAGTTTTAAAAGAATTCGGCTTCCACACCCCGGAGCTTTCAATCTCACTCTTCATTACACCTAGCCAGATTGTCCGCTTAGGAAATCCGCCGCTTCGTATTGAGATCCTGACGACGATTTCTGGTGTTGCGTTTGAGGAGTGTTATGCTCAACGAACACGCGATGTCATCGATGGAGTCGAGATCAACCTTATCGGTCTGCAAAACCTGAAGGTCAACAAAAAAGCTAGCGGACGGCTCAAGGACTTGAACGACTTAGAGAACCTTCCCTGATCAGTCTTCAATAATCGACCGCAGAATTGTCCGCCAACCAGAGGCCACGAGTCGGTCCGCCAAGCCATAGGGTTGGAGGTCAGCTACCGTTGGCATACGAATCACCTTCCATCCTCCATCCTTATCCTCACCAGCCGGACGCGGACCAATAATGAGCGTAATCACGGCTGGAGGCAAGTTGAGGCTATTGGACATGTGTCGGATGTAGTCTTCTTTGCTAATGCGTGCCATAAAGTTCAGTAGTGTATTCGCTTGACCCTTAAGGTCAAGGCGAGGTAACGTCTGCCTGCCAATATCGGAAACCCATAAACAAATAGGAGGGCCTCTCTATGGCACTAACGTTAGAATTAGCAGAGCGGTTTATCGCCGGAGCAAAAGCCAAAGCGATCAAAGAAGGGTGGGGAATGAGCTTGGCCGTCGTAGATCCGACAGGCCATTTGGTGGCGTTTGCTCGCATGGATAACGCCCGATGGCTCACTGCGAGTGTTGCCCCAAGTAAGGCATTCACCGCAGCAACCCTGCGCCGGACCTCTGCAGAAGTTGCGGAATTAGCAAAACAGCGACCACAGTTAGTCGAGAGTATTGCGAATCTTGCTGGCCGCCCATTGTTACTCGCTGGCGGCGGGCTCCCGCTGGTTATTAAAGGCGAATTGCTCGGTGGAGTTGGCGCAAGCGGTGGGACTGAGGACCAAGACGTCGAATGTGCACGGGCAGGATTGGCAGCGGTTGGAGCGGAGTAGAAATTAGGTCACAAAAGCTTGGCCCAGCGGTGTTGTCACCCTGAGCGAAACGAAGGGTCTCTCAGAAAGATTCTTCGCTTTCGCTCAGAATGACATTTCCACAATGTCACATCGTAAAATGATTGCTTGATTCTTATAGGAGGGGAGCATGCCCGACTCTCTCAAAATCGATCTCAACGTCGAGATTCCCTTGCGCGACGGAGTGAAACTCCGTGCTGACGTCTATCGTCCAGACAACATCCACAAACACCCTGTGCTGTTAGCACGTTTGCCATACAGCAAGGACTTGTCGCCGATCTCGCTGTCGCTCATGAGCCCGATTCGGGCGGCAAAAAAAGGCTACGTCGTTGTTATCCAAGACACCCGGGGTCGGTTTAAGTCCGACGGACAGTTCTCCTTGTTTGCCGGGGAAGCTGAGGACGGTTTCGACACCGTTGCCTGGTGTGCGTCGCAACCATGGTCAAACGGAAAGGTAGGAATGTATGGGGCATCCTACTTCGGTGCCACCCAATGGCTCACGGCAACAACGGCTCCACCTGCACTGAAAGCGATAGTGCCGACAATCACCTCCTCAGACTATTACGAAGGTTGGACGTATCAAGGTGGTGCGTTTCAGCAAGGCTTCATTCAGTTCTGGACTGCGGGAATGGCAGCAGAAACGATTACCCGCCTGTCTAATGGTCCACCTGATGCACGCAAGAAGCTCTACGGTTCGATCTTCGATATGCCAGGAACCTATCGTGGCTTGCCACTTGCTGATTTCCCCCCGGCGACTGTTCCCGGCTTGATGGATCACTATAAAACTTGGCTCCAGCATCCGTCGCTTGATGAATACTGGGAACAGGTACGTATCGAATCGAAGTATGAACAGATTGATACGGCGGCACTGCATATCGGTGGTTGGTACGACATTTTTCTCGAAGGGACGCTGCGCAACTTCATCGGTATGCAACGTCGTGGTAAAAGCGCCTGGGCTCGGCAGAAGCAGCGATTGATCGTCGGCCCGTGGTTACATGGGCTATTTGAGCGCGAGGTCGGGGAGCAGGATTTTGGCCCCGGTGCACTACCCGACGCAGTTGACCTCGGTGGACTGCATCTGCAATGGTTTGATCACTGCCTGCAAGATCAGCCTGACAACGGTGCGCCGGTACGACTCTTTGTGATGGGTACAAACGTTTGGCGCAATGAAAATGAGTGGCCACTCGCCCGCGCGATACCAACCCGTTACTACCTCACGAATGGTGGAGCAGCAAATAGCCTCCGGGGCGATGGTCAACTCACCTCCCAACTTCCGACTCATAAAACAAGTGATAAATATCTTTATGACCCAGAACGGCCGGTGCCAACCTGCGGTGGCTGTACGCTCATGGCCGGTCCGCTTAGTGCTGGTCCGCGTGACCAACGTGCTGTGGAAGAGCGGGATGACGTGTTGGTGTATACCTCCGCGCCGCTTGACCAACCACTAGAAGTCACAGGCACGGTAAAAGCAGTAGTCTACGCTTCCACAGACGGTCGGGACACCGACTTCACCGCCAAACTAGTCGATGTTGCTCCTGATGGCCGTGCGATTAACCTCTGCGACGGTATTATTCGTGCGCGTTACCATAACTCGCTACATCAGGCAGAACTGTTGGAGCCAGGAAAGATCTACGAGTATCGTATTCTGCTCGGCTCAACCAGTTTTGTTTTTGCGCCTGGTCATCGGATTCGCCTAGAAATTTCAAGCAGTAATTTTCCGCGGTTTGATCGGAATCTCAATACCGGGGGTGATATTGCAACGGAAAGTATGAGCCGCCCGGCGGTGCAAAACGTGTTTCACGGCGGGGTACAGGCGTCACATATAGTGTTGCCGCTAGTACCGCGAGCATAGTATTTGCCTAAATCAGACCACAAAAGATTGGTACCCCAGTGTTGTCACCCTGAGCCCTTCGATAAACTCAGGATAAATTCCACGGAGGGTCTCTCAGAGAGATTCTTCGCTGTGCTCAGAATGATACGCCCGATGGGCGGTTACGTAAGGCGTGAACCACAGATGGAAGGTGGGGTAGTTATTCTTTACGTTTTACGTTTTATTCCGAGCTGTACTTTTTTGTGAAAGGAGCATAAAAGCATGGATCTGAAAGGTGCTGGCGCAATCGTCACTGGTGGAGGCTCTGGTCTTGGTGAGGCCACCATCCACGCGTTTGCGGCCAAAGGGGCAAAGGTTGCGATTTTTGACTTAGCGAAATCGAACGGCGCAGTGATCGCCAAAGAGTTGGGGGGAACGTTCATCGAAGCCGATGTCACAAACAGCGATCAACTTTCCGCCGCAGTCGATAGGGCAGCCCAAGTATTGGGAGCGATCAACGTTGTCGTCAACTGCGCAGGCATCGCTACCGCAGGCAAGACCCTTGGCAAAGGCGAAGTACCGCTTGACCTCGAACCGTTCCGT
>JAYVFX010000554.1:0-6391 GCA_043772795.1 Deltaproteobacteria bacterium | reverse complement strand
CTGCACATTCGCGCGCTTCGTGATGCCTTTGTCCGAGGAGTAGTAAAGACGGTTGATGAACTCGGGGACCGGATGATTCACGGCTATGCCTATTTTCGCGAGCCCACAGTGCTTGAGGTCGACCAGCAGATCATTCGTGCCAAGCGGATCATTATCGCAACGGGCTCCACTCCACTGATTCCGAAAGACTGGCGTAACTTT
The DNA here is from genome assembly GCA_043772795.1 of Deltaproteobacteria bacterium. Classification (GTDB taxonomy): domain Bacteria; phylum Desulfobacterota; class Binatia; order Bin18; family Bin18; genus VGTJ01. The sequence continues at coordinate 6,190 of JAYVFX010000554.1, read as the reverse complement.
TCCGAGCATATCTTGACGACCGATACGCTCTTCGAGCAGTCAGAATTTCCTTCTTCGATCGTTGTTGTGGGCTTGGGAGCGGTAGGAGTAGAAATGAGCCAGGCTTTAGCCCGGCTCGGTGTACAGATCACTGGTATTGATCACGGTGAGCGACTCGCAGGTCTAACCGATCCAGCAGTAAACGTGTATTTGCGTACTGTTCTGGCTCGGGAATTTCCCATTTATACCGGAGCAGCGGCACAAGTAGATGCGACAGATACTCATCTCACTGTACGTTTTGCTCACAGGATGTTGCATCCAGAGAAGATTCTCGCCAGTCTTGGTCGTCACCCCAATACGTCCGCTCTGGGTTTGGAACACCGAGGACTACCACTGAAGGAACACGGACTTCCACCGTATGATCCGACGACTATGCAGGTGACGAACCTCCCTGTCTTCATTGCCGGTGATGTCGATGGTGAACAAGCGGTTCTCCACGAAGCTGCCGATGACGGACGTATCGCTGGCTACAACAGCGTTCAAGAGCAACCCCATTGTTTTCAACGGCGGACACCGCTGGCCATCGTCTTCTGCGAGCCAAATGTGGCAATGGTCGGACAGTCTTTCGCTACGCTGAAAGACCGGGACATCGCCATTGGTGAGGTTCGCTTCGATACTCAAGGCCGAGCCCGAATTATGGCTGAACCGAAGGGCATCTTACGAGTGTACGGAGACAAGTCGAACGGTCGCTTGCTTGGAGCAGAGCTGGCGGCCCCTCACGCAGAACATCTAGCCCACTTGTTAGCATGGGCGATCCACAAGAAAATGACAGTCTTCGAAATGCTTCAGCTTCCCTTCTACCATCCAGTCGTAGAAGAAGGGATGCGCACCGCGCTGCGACATCTCTCTCAGCAAGTGAGTGCCCGTCGCTCGACATTTGACTTGGTCATGTGTGAGAGCACGGCGCTCGGCTTTCTGAGTTGATCTCTGCATGTTCGAACCCTTATATAACAGTAGATACATAACATACAGTGACGAACAGGTGCCACTCGTGCGGGGATTCATTTGACCCGCGACAGTGTTGTCCGCTCACCATGTCGTGAAAAGTTACTGAGTGGCTAGCACCCCGATGCCTGATCGGTAACAACGTCAGTCTTTGTCTCTCGCTCTGTGTGAATCACAGAAATGCCAGCGTTCATCAGTTGCAAAGACAAAGCTGCCTTCTCCGCGTCCAGAGCTGACTCAAATCCGATGAGGGCCACCCATTTGTCATTAAAAGTTTGCGTAACGCAGAACATCAAGTGAAGGTCCTGCTCCCCAACGAGCTGCGCGAATCGATATTCCAGTCCCGGCACCGGATCGCCTTCAATGACTAACGCCGGAACCTTGGACACTTTGAGCCCTGCTGCCTGCATCACTGTACGACAGCGACTTTCTTCTTCTGCAGTGGAGGGGCAGACTTCGACGACCGCTCGCTTCTCATCACGAAAGTGACGGTACCGCATAAATGCCTGTAAGCAAATGCCGGCTTCGGCTAAAGGCTGGAGGGCCCGTGCGAGGGTACTCGGGCTGCCATCGATTTCACCTCGCCATAAGGTAATTTTTTTGATCGTCAATGGCGGGGTGTTTTCCGGTGTGGTCCCATTGTTCATACGCATACCTCCCCTGCTTAATACTGCGTCTATTTTCAGTAGCAAGAGAGAGACCAAACTACCGAAGTAGCGGAAAGCCCATAGCCCTGAATTCAGCCATGTCGACAAGAAAAACTAGCGGAGTAAACAGACCAACGGTACCAATACGAATCATGCTTTCAACCACGATGGCACAAGCCTTGCGGATATATTTGCGAACAATCGAACACCAAAACCGAAAGGCACTATAATGTCCAACCATCCGAATCCGGAGCAAAGTTGGCAAGATTTTTTCAGCGCTCTCCAGCCAGAGGAGCGACAGAAGTTGATCGAAGCATTGCGTGAAGGGTACGACCACGAAGTCCGTGACGCCGCACGTTTAGTCCAACATGCTGAGCGGATGTATTATCCACAATTTGGTCAGCGACTGCGGCAGATTGCGGCTGAGGAGCAATCTCACATCAGATGGCTACGCGACATCATCCTGGCGTTAGGTGGAAGCATCCCGCCAGTTTCCCTGCCACAAGAGACTGAAGCCAACAATTGGGGGTCGCTCTTGCTCGATCTTGAAAAGGCGAAACAGAGTTGTCGTGAGATATTAGCGGCGATGCAGGCGGCTACGCACGCAGACGCTGAAATTGTCGTTGGGCTACGTCGAATCTACGAAGAGGAAGCGGTTCATCGTGAAGAGATTCGCGACATGATGATAAAAAGCCAGCCGTACACCGTACTGGTTCTTACCCCCCAACAGGAGCAGGCAACAGAAAGACAAGCGTGGCTCGAGCAGCAAAAGGGCGAATGGCTCGCACGAGGACAGGCGGAGTGGGAAGCCAACGGCAAGCAAGTGCCGTGGATTGAGTGGGTGCGAGAGCAGGAATATAGATGGGTAGCCGAGCTGCCAAACCGCGAGTTAGGGTGGGCTCAGTACATCAGTAACCGTGATCAACCGTACAAAATCGACGAAAGATAATAAAGGTCTCCGTGCGTAGCAAGATTTTGGCTGTCGGTAATGCCCTATGTCATGTGGTTCTATTGAGAGGATCGGGATATCGTTTTGGGGTTGTGGCGAATACCTCCACAACTCTTTGTTACGTTAGAGAGTCGATACCTCCTCCACTGCAAGTCCGCGATCATGTGCCTCTTGTTGAAATGCTGCCGTGACATCATCGTCGCCACGACTCGCTCCATCCCACACTAAGAGAACGCTCACAGGTTGAGATAATTGTGCACCTATGGCTATCGCGAGTTCTAGAATCGCATGGTTGGTTTCTACGTACGCAGTCTCGTTTTCCGGTAGATAACTTAGTCCCAATACGTCACCCCTTGCGGTGACAGCGTCAAGGATAGCGTCGAAGGGTGCTCCCCATTCGTCTCCACGATCTACAACTGAAGAGGCGCGAAATTGCTCACGAGAAAATGGCAACACGACTCGCCGACGAATGTTCAACTCGCTTGCCGCATCTAAGGCCAGCAGATCCGCGCCACACGCTGCGGAACACACCAGTGTATGGACAACATGTTGCGCAAACCAATCAGATATTCGTTTCCTCACCTGAGGGACATTGGTAACCGGAAACCGTGCCGTCTCTGCCTTTGGCGCATCTACCCGCCGACCGGCTAATGCAATCACCATAATGCTATTCCTCTTTGTTTCCAGAGTAGTGCATATATCGAAGCCGGTTATCTCAAAACACATACTCCTTGTGATTCCTATATGTGGATCGATGCGCATAGTTCACACGCCCTGTGGAGAATCCGTAACTGATAGCATCCACAACTGTCCTCCATCCCGTTTCAAATTGTTTCTCCCAATCCTGTAGGGCGTGAGCTTCGATTTCGCACCAGTCCTTCTTGTCATAGCGTTCATCGCTGGCGAGTTGATAGCCATAGCGATACGCAGGTGCATACGCTTCGTACGGAAGACTACCGTCCGAGTAGGTAAGGTAAAAGTGACTGCGAAAATCTCTGTCGTATGGATTCCACTGCCTGCCGGGCTTCCGCTCTGTTGCTTGCCGTCGCCGTTCGTCCGCCATTTCTTCAGCGGTACATGGTTCCGCATTCGGACTGAAGGTATCCCACCCGTGCTGTTGCCACCGCAGAGTCCGTTGTCGGATATCAACAGCCCCATTCAATAGCATCACGTCTTCCGCTCGCTCTGCCAAATAGCTCGCGGCGGAGACGGTCAAAAGCGTTCCGCCTCGTCGTACGCCTTCAGCATAAGATGCAGCTTCTTCATCTGAGAGATCGAGATCAATCAACGCGTCCATGAGATCGCCACATTGTGTCTCGTCTGTTGCTTGCATGAGTATAAATGCGAGCGGGCCTGCCATGACCACAGAGCCGATCCCTTTCATAAAACGCGGCTGGCTATCGGCTACAAACGTGCCGAGCTCTAAGGGTAGGATCATTCTCTGCTTGCTAGCAGCATCTTTTGGTTCTGCTGGATTACCTGATGTTTCATGCGCTTTTCTTTTTTGGGTGACCATACTAATTTCGTCACGACTGAACCCGCATCCTCGCAAAATTTCTACCGCTTGCACGACCTGTGAAAAACTATCAAAGAGACTAGCAGTGGTTGTTATCATAATATTATCTCCTCAGGATGCGTGTAGCCTATTATCGTGTGAGTAATAACTTATTCAATGACTAATTATACTAAATTGCAAAACCACTACACCTGAATACGCTATAATCGTGGCAACTCTCGTGCCGCTGTTGTAAAAAATCTAGGGGAAAACGAAAATTGGCTATCCATAGAGTATTCGCAGTTCGACGAGTAGGGAGCGGTTTAGGCAGCCGCCCGCGAATCCGACGGTTGGACGCGCAGACGCCAGCGCATGATCCCCATGCGAATATAGTCCGGGTCTATAGCCAGAACGTGACAAATGTTCACGAAGCTACATAACCAGGTGACGTCATCCTGCATCATCCACTCTTCTGCCTCATTAAACAAACGCTTCGCTCGACGAGTTGAGCCATTACTACATTTTACGTACGTCTCGATTGCATCCTGCAAGATCGCCCACAGCAAGCGACATTCCGGCTGCTGACGGATGCGTTCAGCAACTTCAGGGGTAGGCATTGCAAATGAAGGAGAAGAAAAGGCTGGCTGGGTTTCGTGGGTCCTAGGAAAAGCTGATGTATTATGTGCCGTACCATGCCACAAGAAATGGCTTCGACTAGAAGCGGAGGTGACTACGTCAGCAGTTCCCTTTTTCTGCATACTGTCTGCTTTGATTCTCATAAAAACACCTGAGCTCCGGCGTAGGATTAATCAATCCGTTGCGTATATATAACTTATTGTTATAATTCCACATTGCGGTAGTGTTATCTCATCCCTAGTTGGTAGGGGAATTTACGAGTCGACGCTCGACTGTGGTCCAATCGATATTTGAGAAAAACGCCTCAATATATTTGGAACGATCGGCTGGGGCGTAGTCGAGAAGAAACGCATGCTCCCATACATCCATAACCACTAGAGGCTTAAAGCCGGCAATATTTCCTACCTCGTGCAGAGTCACCCAATGGTTCGACAGCTGGTTTCTCTGGGGATCTTGATAGCAAATGGCCCACCCTACCCCGCGCATCTTGCCAATATTGATGAAATCCCTTTTCCACGCTTCATAGCTCCCAAACCTCCGTACTACCGCTGCAACAAAGGCCGAACCTCTCTCTGGCTCACCACCGTCTCTTTTAAGATTGCCAAAATAGCGTTCGTGTAACACCATGCCGTTGTGTTCAAAACCGAGACGCCGTGTCAGTTCTTCAAATGGAAGTCTGTCAGCTTCACGCAGTTCATCACCCTGTGAGATCTGTTCAAGTTTTTCCATCAGATTGTTCGTCTCCTTGACATAACCCTCATAGAGCTTGAAATGCATCTCCAAAGTTTTATCAGAGATCCCCTGCAATCCGCTAAGATTAAAGCGTTGGGGTTGATAAAATACTGCTGTTGCCATCCTCGTTTCTCCTCACTACTTTTCTCATAGTTCTTATCTTCACTGGTATACCTCAACAGGATTATGGGCTTTACGGCAGCAACAGCTATGCCAATGCGTTACTGCCTAATCCCGCAGATTCGAGCAGAGCCTTTTCGTATGATGGCTCCTAGTCAGCCTGTAAAGTTTTGACGGATAGCCGCGGGGAACGTCATTCCCGCGAAAGCGGAAATCCAGGGATAGGATCTGGGTTCTGGGTATTGCCTGCAAGGGCATGACGGAAAACCATCCCCCCACGTTAAATTGATTGACTAGTAGTGCGAGGTTTCCCCCATATGGGTGTAGGAATTTACCGACACCAAGGAGACTCTCATGCGCAACATCACAACAGAGAACATAGTAACGATACTACTGGAGACGCATTCTTATAGGCGTTCTCATTGCTTTATTTGGTTGCAAGCTACGTCATCCTTTCACATGTGTAGCAAGACTGTTTAGCGCTAGTGACGGCACAGGGTTTGCTCGTTTTAGAGACAAAGTGGGTTTTGATCACGAATCGGGATCAATCGACATCAACAAGAGAAAGGAGGTGAGAAGCATGGCGCAAACTAATCAACACAAATGTCAGAAGTGTGGCCAAACGTT
>JAYVFX010000553.1:0-2524 GCA_043772795.1 Deltaproteobacteria bacterium | reverse complement strand
TATGGGATGAAAAAGCGGTAGCATGAACAACGCACCAATCTGCATTTTGCCGGAGACCGCAGAAATCCGGGCAATCATCGGAACGTTTTGTAGATAATGGTTTGGTGTGACATGATGGTCGCCGACCCACACGGAGTGAAAACCCAGGTCGCGTGCGGTCTGTACTCGTTCGAGGAGATCACGAACACATTGCTGCGGGTCCGCACTCTGTGGGTGAGCAGTTGTGAGCGAAAGGCCGAAACGAACGACGGGAGTAGTCATAGTGTCTGTCCTTCGTGATATGTTGTCGAGCATCTACCACACTTCAAGACAGTGGCAAAGCAAGGGATTGCATGAAGAGAGTGAAGAATGAAAAATGCAGAATGAAAAATTGAAAAAAGTAGGGTGGGCAGTGCCCACCTTATACTTCGTGTGAAAATGAGGAGGACAAATGCTCTTGATGAATGGCTACTGGCGGTGGTTTCTTTCTTTGATTTTCGGAATGACGCTATTGGTGAACTCTCCAGTTTTCCTTTTTGCCCAGGAGGTAAAGCCGGCTGCAAAAGCAGATCTTGAGAAGGTTGCCAGCGAATCAACCGTCGAGATCACAACAACTGGCCGGAAGAGCGGAAAAGCGCATACGAAACCAATCTGGTTCGTCTACGACCAAGGGCATTTGTATTTACAATCTGGCAAAGGGAAAAAGTCCGATTGGTATCAGAACCTCAAGAAGAACCCGCAAATGACGCTCAAGATTGGCTCTGTGATATTCAACGGGAAAGCCAAGTTCATGGATGATCAGAAAGAGACTGAACGAATTCACGGCTTGTTTAGTGTGAAATACGTTGGGGCACGTCTTGCCGGGATGGTCGGTTCCTCGATTGGGCACGGTAAGGCGGTGGAGGTTCTCCTGGAATAGTTGTCAGTCGTTAGTTGTCAGTTCTCAGAGAAGGTAGAAGTAGGGTGGGCAAAAGCGGAGCGTTGCCCACCCTACTTGTTGTAATTTTCGTCTATAACTTCGTCGACGGTACGACTAACTTTTCAGCCAGCCGCTCGATCTCTGCCTTGATATTCTTCGGGTCTTGCGAAAGCGCACCTACAATAACCTGATCGGCACCAGCATCGCGATACCGCTTCACCTGATCCATTTCTATTGGTAGGCCGAGTCCAGGAGACACTGCGAAAGAAAACTTCACATTACCGCGGCCGGCTGCTTGGGCGTACTGCTTAATTCGCGGAATCTTGGTTTGTGCATCTTCGACCGTGACGTTGACGCCAAACCAGCCATCTCCAATCTCGGCGATACGTTTCAGTGCGGGTGTGCTTTCACCACCGAAGATGATCGGTGGATAAGGCTTTTGCACTGGCTTGGGGTACATCCGTACTTTGGGAAAACTCAAAAACTCGCCCTTAAACTCCGGCTCCTCTTCAGTCCACAAGAGTTTCATTGCTTTCAGGTATTCACGTGTTCGCTCTGCGCGTCGCTCCCACGGTACGTTGACGGCAGTGAATTCTTCTGCAAGCCAGCCAATCCCTACTCCCAAATCAAAACGACCACCAGACAACTTATCCAAACTGGCAATTTCTTTGGCGGTGACAACGGGACTCCGCTCCGGGATCAAGCTGATGCCAGTGCCCAGTCGAATAGTCTTCGTGAACGCTGCGGCATAAGTCAGCGCAATATACGGGTCCAAAATATCAATTTTGGTTGTCGGCATGGGCAAACGGCCGTCGGTTGAATAGGGATATTTGGAAACGTACTGGTCGATCAACACGACATGTTCTGGGGCCCACAACGAGTGAAATCCGCAGCGCTCAGCGGTTTGGGCAGTTAACGCAATGATTTCTGGGTCGGCCGACGGACCGATCCCAACAGCAAAAAACCCGATTTTCATAATTTCCTTTTCCTTTTCCGTTGCGAAGGTGGTTTATTCTTCCGTTTCGCCAGCTGCTTTAAATGCCTCTCGCCCTTTGCCAGGGGTAGGATCTTTTACGAGACCGTAAATCTGCCGGCCTTCGTGATCTTCAGGCAGATGCTCAGTGATCGGTAATCCGTCCGGCGCCACAAATAGCAAACAATGACAATACTTCCATTGCTTCATTTCGTCGCAGGCACAGACCCATTCGCGACTGCGGTCAAGTTCGACTTTCTTATCTGGGTAAAAATTGCACGGACACAGTGGTCGTCCGACTTCGTCGATATTACCTGCGAGTCCGAGGACGACGGCTTCGGTTACCTCTTTGTCAGGATGGGGAAAGGTTCCACTTTTTTCCCAGTATTTCTGTACGTATACGCGCATACGCTGCATGCTTTTGTCTGACGGTTGTTCTTTCATGACGATCCTTCCGTGCGGGTTGCATTTTGCTAGACCCTTCTTGATGATGGCGCTCACCCTTATGCCATTTTTTTCCGGGAGGAGGAACATGCCCACGAAAATCTATGTAACCCGACAAATTCCAGAGACCGCGCTCGCCTTACTCCGCCCACATGGTGATCTCAAAGTATGGGAGCGTGATCAGGCCATTCCGCGTGATGTTCTGTTGC
>JAYVFX010000552.1:0-7501 GCA_043772795.1 Deltaproteobacteria bacterium | reverse complement strand
CGGACCCTGATGAGCCACACGCCACACTGGTAGCCGAGGCCGTACAAGGGCTCGCGCATCTAGAAGCAGACGACCTGCACGATACATCACAGATGAGGATGGTTGGGGAAACAGTCTCTACAGGCGAGGACACCTCACTTCAAGCATCCGTTACCCCCTCGCTTCTTTCAGAGCAGCCTCCCTCTCCTTCCACGCCGTCGTACGTCTCTATTCACACAAAGTTATCTTCACAAGAACTCCTCGGCCTACATACTCCGGGGTCTTCGTCTATTCACGAAACGCCATTCGCGAGTACCACTCGGCAAACATCGCAGCACGACAGTTCCCACTCTGTAGAGTCTAGCCCGGCAAACGACTTCCTGGGGAAACTCATTGCGACTTTTCGTTTAGAAGCCGACGAGCATCTCAAAGCTATGGTCTCTGGGTTGTTGGCGTTAGAGAAGGCGACTAGTCGCGACGAACAGCAACCACTGCTGGAAACCATATTCCGTGAGGCGCACAGTCTCAAAGGGGCATCACGTGCTGTCGACCTCACGGACGTGGAAGCTGTGTGCCAAGTACTTGAAGGAATCTTTGCGCAGCTCAAACGCGGCGAGTTTCAGCTTTCAGCCGAAGGATTTGACGCCATCCACCAATCTCTTGATACGATCGAGGTGCTGCTCAGTGAACCGAATCAGCCACATGCTACGCAAATTGCCGAGGCGGTCCAAAGATTGAGTCGGTTGGAAACTGCCGAAACCGTGGCTGGGAACAAATACCCTGCGCCGCCACATTCTGCACTACCCCTACACGACACAGCCCGTCCTACGGGGTCCCAACCCTTTGCAGATCTGCCTTCACCGACCCCACGCCCGACGACGCCGGTAGCTGGTCCATCTGTAGTCGAGTTCCCCGTCACTCGTAGTTCTGGGCACAAGGCAGCCTCTCCCGGACACAACAGCAATCGAGGAGAGCAACCTGTCGCGCCCGCAAAGTCCGTCGTAGAAGACACCGTGCGCGTCACAACAGCAAAACTCGACTCTCTATTCCTTCAAGCCGAGGAAATGTTGTCGGCAAAGCTCTCAGCCAACCAACACGCCTCAGACCTGAAAGAAACCGTGGGAGTACTGGGAGAGTGGCGCAAGGAATGGTCAAAGATCTCCTCCGAAGTCCGTAAGATGCAACGGTTGATCGAAGCCAAGGAGGACTGGGCACGACAAGGCGTGTCGTACACACAAACGGCACCACTGTTAGTCGATTTCCTCTACTGGAATGAGCAGCAGTTCATTGCGCTGGAGAATCGTCTGAAAGGGTTAGCAAAAGCTGCGGAACACGACCAACAGACGGTCGGAGTACTCGTCGACAATTTGCTGGAGAATACGAAACGGGTACTGATGATGCCCTTCTCCTCGCTCCTCGAAGTCTTTCCGAAGATGGTGCGCGATCTTTCGCGGAGCCTCGGCAAAGAGGTCGAGTTGTTCATGCGGGGGGGGGAAGTAGAAATCGACAAACGCATTCTCGAAGAATTGAAGACACCGCTTATTCATTTACTCCGCAATAGTCTTGACCACGGCATTGAAGCTCCAGAAGTCCGTACTCGTTCCGACAAATCGCCGCGCGGGACAATCGTCATTACCGTCTCGCAGACCACCGGCAGTTCCGTGGAGGTTCTCATCTCTGATGATGGCCGCGGAATTGACCGTGAGCAGGTGACCCAGGCTGCTGTCAAAAAGGGCCTGCTCTCGGCCCAGGCTGCAGACGCACTTGATGACCAAGCTGCGCTTGCGTTGATCTTCCAATCTGAGGTTTCCACTAGTCCCATTGTTACAGACATCTCCGGTCGCGGACTCGGCATGGCTATTGTTCGAGAGAAAATCGAGAAGCTGGGGGGACAAATCTCGGTTGAGACGAATCTGGGCGAGGGGACGTCGTTCCGCATTACAGTCCCTCTCACCCTTGCCACGTTTCGAGGCGTCTTCGTTGAAACTGCGGGCAGGACCTTCGTCATCCCGACGATGAACATCGACCGTGTTGTGCGTATCAAGCGGAGCGAGATTAAAACAGTCGAAGGCAAGGAAGCTGTTTTTCTCGACGGGCGCCCGATCGCGTTAGTCAGCCTTCGCGCACTCCTACAACTCCCTGGCAAAAACCCGCAGCACGCAGAGGAAGATGTCCATCTCGCCCTCATTCTTGGGTCGGCAGAGAAGCGGATTGCCTGTTATGTGGACGAGGTAGAAAACGAACAAGAAGTGTTGTTCAAAGGTCTTAGCGATTTCTTATCCCATGTACCAAACGTCGCTGGAGCAACTGTTTTAGGTTCAGGGAAGGTCGTTCCCATCCTGCATGTCCCCGACCTCCTCAAGTCAGCCAGTGAAACGACAGGGACTTACACCATCGCGTCTGCTGCCGTAGACAACAGCGCCGCGCTCAGCAAGTCCGTCCTCATCGCAGAAGATTCGGTTACTTCACGTATGCTTCTTAAAGGCATTCTGGAGTCAGCGGGATATCAAGTCACCACCGTCGTCGATGGAGTGGACGCCTTTTCCCTCCTCCAAAAGACAGAATTTGACGTCGTCGTTTCGGATGTTGAAATGCCGCGGATGAACGGATTTGAACTCACGGCAAAGATCCGCGGCACCGAACAGATCGCACAGATTCCGGTTGTCTTGGTCACTGGCCTCGACTCGCGCGAGGACCGTGAACGCGGCATCACCGCGGGTGCGGATGCGTACATTGTGAAAACGAGTTTTGATCAAAGCAACCTGCTGGATGTTATCCAGCGACTGATCTAAAAGAAGAGGAACCTGATTATGGTCAAAGTCCTCATCGTAGAAGATTCTCCAGTTCAACAAGCACTCATCGGACACATTTTGAGCACCGACCCAGATGTGAGGGTCATTGGCACGGTGAACAATGGTGCAGAAGCGGTCGATTTCGTAACACGACAGCGCCCAGATGTGATCACCATGGACCTCAATATGCCGCAGATGAATGGGCTCGACGCCACACGCCGGATTATGGAAACGACGCCGGTACCAATTGTGATTGTCAGCGCCAATTGGGACGCACAAGAAGTAGCAACGACGTTTCGCGCCATGGAAGCTGGAGCATTGGCGGGAGTCGAAAAGCCACGTGGACTTGGACACAAAGACTTTGCCGCGACCGCACAGCAGTTGGTACAGACCGTCAAACTCATGTCAGAGGTCAAGGTCGTCCGCCGCTGGCCGCAGCGGCAGCTTGGCCAGCCAGCACAACCGGTGGTCCCACCTCTTCCTGAAATGTCCCACCCCTCCACAGCCATCAAACTCGTAGCGATCGGCGCATCCACTGGCGGACCGCCGGTGCTCCAAACACTGCTCTCGAATCTCCCGAACCAATTCGGGGTTCCGATTCTCATCGTCCAACACATTGCCATGGGATTCCTCCCCGGGTTAGTCGAATGGTTAAGCCAAGTAACCCATTTTCCGGTCCGTATTCCTGTGCACGGCGATCTCCTACTCCCGGGACACGCCTACTTAGCACCTGACGGCTTCCACTTCGGTATCGAACGGGGGCCCCGGGCAGTCCTCAACCAAGCACCACCAGAACACAATCTACGCCCCGCGGTCTCGCATCTATTCCGTTCGGTCGCTGAGACACTAGGCAACCAAGCCGTTGGCGTGTTGCTGACAGGCATGGGAAAAGATGGCGCAGCAGAACTGAAAATCATGCGCGATAAGGGCGCAATCACCATCGCCCAAGATAAAGAAAGCTCTGCCGTACATGGCATGCCAGGCGAGGCCATTCAGCTCGGAGCCGCGACACATGTGTTACCTCCGGAACGTATTGTAGAAGCGCTCGTCAAGCTCGTGCCGAGTAACTAGCGGTGTCTGAGCTACACGTGCAGAGAGTGAAGGAACTGCCATGAGCAACGATGTCGAAATTCTTATCGTTGAAGACAGCCCAACCCAAGCGGTACAATTACGGCATATTCTGGAACAGCACGACTATCGCGTCTCCTTTGCCCGTAACGGCGTTGAGGCCTTAGCCGCCATTCAGGAGCATCGGCCCACGATCGTGATCAGTGACATCGTGATGCCGGAAATGGATGGGTACGAACTCTGTCGGCGGATTAAAGAAGATCCGGCAATCGCAGACATTCCGATTATTCTCCTCACCACACTCAACGACTCACGCGATGTTATTAAGGCCTTGGAGAATCGCGCTGACAACTTTATCACCAAGCCGTGTAACGAGCAGTTTCTGCTCTCTCGTCTTCAGTATATCTTAGCGAACCAGCAACTGCGGAAGACCCCGCCAGCGGATGGCAGCGTCGAGATCTTCTTCTCCGGGCAAAAGTATCGGTTTGCCTCCGACCCCATGCAGATCATTGATCTGCTGCTTTCCACCTTTGATAACGCAATCCAAAAGAACCTGGAACTGGAGCGCGCGAATCGTGAACAGGTGAAGAGTCAACTCGAGTTGAAGAAGCTGAACGAACAGCTTGAGCAGCGGGTGAAGGAACGCACACGAAAACTTGCGATCTCGGAGGCGAATCACCGACGGTTACTAGAACACAACGCGGATGCCATCATTGTTGCCGATCAAGACGGCATCGTCCATTTTATCAACCCGGCGGCTGAAGCGTTATTAGAACGACCAGCCGAGGCTATTCTGAACACGACGCTGGCGTTTCCTATCTCGATCGGAAAAACCTCCGAAGTGGCGATTTCCCGTAAAAACGGCGACGTCCTCGTCGCAGAAATGCGCGGAGTAGAAACCACGTGGGAAGGAGAGACTGCCCTGATTGCCTCCTTACGCGACATTACCGAGCGCAAGCAGGCAGAAGAGACCCTGCAGAAGGCCAAAGAGTCTGCCGAAGCCGCCGACCAAGCGAAGTCAGATTTCCTCGCCAATATGAGTCATGAGATTCGCACCCCCATGAACGGCATCTTAGGCATGATCGGGCTGCTGCTCGATTCTAAGCTTGCGCCGGAACAGCGCGAGCACGCCGAAACCGTCAAAGGATGTGCGGATTCGTTATTGGGCATTATCAATGAGATTCTCGATTTCTCTAAGATCGAAGGGGGCAAGCTTGATCTGGAGCTGATCGATTTTGACTTACATCCTGCCGTTGAAGAAGCCGTCGAAACATTTGCAAAACAGGCAGAAGATAAAAAGCTCGAACTTGCCAGCCTCGTCTATCATGACGTCCCAACAGCACTCCGCGGCGATCCTGGACGCGTGCGCCAAGTCCTGAATAATCTCGTCGGCAATGCGCTCAAGTTTACAGAACACGGAGAAGTGGTACTGCGGGTCATGCTCATCAACCAGACGGCCACTCAGGCCACGGTCAAGTTTGCCGTCTCTGATACTGGGATCGGTATTCCACCCGAGCGCATGGATCGGCTCTTCCAAACCTTCTCACAAGTTGACGCGTCGTCAACCCGCAAGTACGGGGGTACGGGTATTGGTCTCGCCATCGGCAAGAAACTCACTGAACTGATGGGCGGCGACATTGGCGTTGAGAGTGAACTCGGGAAAGGGAGTACGTTCTGGTTTACGGTTCCCTTCGAAAAACAAGCACCAGATTCACTACCTGTGAGCCCAACCCGTGCAAATCTCAATGGGCTTCGTGCACTCATCGTCGACGATAATCAGACCAACCGGACGATCCTGCGCCATCAACTGACATCGTGGGGCATGAAGCCACATACCGCCAAAGATGCACATCAGGCGCTCGAAATGCTCTCAACTGCTGCCGAAGAAGATCGCGCGTATGATATCGCCGTCCTAGACTTTCAAATGCCGGAAATGGACGGCCTGACGTTAGCCAAGGAAATTAACAACAACCCGGCCCTGGTCGCCATACGACTCGTCCTCTTAACCTCGGTCGGTCGACGTGGTGATGGCGAACGAGCGCGTGACATCGGTGTTGACGCCTATCTCACCAAGCCGGTGCGGCAATCGCAACTGCACGAATGCCTCCGTACCGTGCTCGGACAGCCGGCAAAACAGTCACCAGAAGTTATACGTCCGACACTTGTGACACGACACACCCTTGTGGAAGTACAGCATCAAGCGCGACCGCGAATTCTGGTCGCCGAGGATAACCCGGTCAATCAGAAGCTTATTGCTCGGCTGCTGGAAAAAATGGACTATCGTGCCGACGTCGCCGCCAACGGCTTGGAAGCCCTCGATGCGCTCGCCCGCATCCCCTATGCAGCGATCTTGATGGACTGTCAGATGCCAGAGATGGATGGCTTTGAAGCGACCTCCGAGATTCGCAGACGCGACCACGAAAAAGGCAGCCATACTCCTGTCATCGCCGTCACCGCCCACGCGATGAAAGGAGATCGAGAACGCTGTCTTGCCGCAGGCATGGACGATTATATCTCGAAACCTGTCAAAGTCGAGGATTTGCGGACCACGCTCGCCCGTTTCCTCAACCAAGCACAGGACATCAAAACCACTGTCCGTTCCGCACCTCAACAGACACCCACACAGAGACGGATACCGGAAGTGGCGGTCTCTTCCCCAACGACAGAGGTCGTCACACTCCCTTCAACTTCTCATATAGTGGAGGTGCAAAGCCAGGAAGAGGTGCAATTCAAGCCGGTAGCCTCTCAACAAATACCTGTCGATATCATCACTCAGCCGTCCCTCGCCCCCCAAACCCTACGGCTCTTGGTCGCAGAGGACAACCCAGTCAATCAAAAACTGATTGTTCGCCTACTGGAAAAACTGGGGCATCAGGCCGACGTTGCCTCTAATGGGCTGGAGGCGGTCGAAGCCATATCGCGGACCGGCTACCGCATCGTTTTGATGGACTGTCAGATGCCAGAGATGGACGGTTTTGAAGCGACTGCCGAGATCCGCAAACGCGACGAACAAGACGGCATTCATACCCCTGTCATAGCGGTCACAGCCCATGCCATGAAAGGAGACCGTGAACGCTGTCTCGCTGCCGGGATGGATGACTATGTGTCGAAACCAGTCCGGTCTGAAGACCTCAAGGCGGCCTTGGATCGGTGGCTGCAAAAAGTCTCGGCACCACAGTTTAACGTTCCTCCCCCGATCGCAACGCCTGCGCTCCCTGTCACAGGAAGAGAGACATTTGATATGCAGCAGGCATTGGCACGGGTGGACGGAGACAGAGAACTCCTGGGTGAGCTGGCAGCGTTGTTCCTGGAAGAATACCCTCGTTTCTTAGCGCAAATCCAGGAGGCCATTAACAAGAACGATTCATCAGCCCTCTCGTACGCCGCCCATACGCTCAAGGGCTCAGTCGGTAATTTTGCCGCCACCGACGCGTTTGAAGCCGCGTTTACCCTTGAACGGATCGGCCGCCAAGGAAACTTGACACAGGCGGCTCCGGCACTGACGCATTTGGAAACAGCACTCGCGCAACTAACACCGGTGTTGACCAAACTGACGGCAGAGTTGCCCGCATAAGAAACTGCGGCCATTGCCATCGTACAGGGTATCCGTAATGGTTCTGCGGAACAGAGATCGCTTAAGGAACTCCGTAGGTGGCTTTGTC
>JAYVFX010000551.1:0-5406 GCA_043772795.1 Deltaproteobacteria bacterium | reverse complement strand
GCTTGTCTTGTAAGGTCTGAAAAATTTCAGACCTTACAAGAAAAAACGCGCCTTCTAACAGGCGCGTTCAGAATTATAATTACACGCCAGCCCACCCAGTACCCACTACTTACCGTTGCTTCCTTCCGAACCTGGCGGAGTTCCCGGTCTCCCTTGCGCAGGACCTAGCTATCACCACTAACGGAGAGGGAGGGATTCGAACCCTCGGTACCGGTAAAGGTACTCACGATTTCCAATCGTGCCCAATCGGCCACTCTGGCACCTCTCCCACACCGGCCTTCTCAATTCGAGAGACAACCAGATCTCATCTCTATTATTAGAGGATTCGTGAGGTTGTAACACCTCCCCTATGCTCTCGCAAGGCAGGAAATGGGTTGCGAGTAATGAGCGATGAGTCCTATAGGTTGGGCTGAGTGAACACGAAGCCCAACGTGGCCTTTGGCAGTCGTTTAAGTTTGCTCTCTTGGAGAAAAATACGCCAGATGACAACTTCAAGATAAATGGGGAATTGGGGTCGGATCTAGAGTTTTTAGTTAACTTGAAGTGAACTCTTATTGTTTTAGAATATCGTAAAGGGTGCACCGATAAAGTGAAATCTCTAGACCTGACCCTCAAAGTCGCCTGCTGTAATCCAGACGACATCGTAGCCGAGTTGTTCGACTGCTTGCATTTGATCAAACTGCGTGCGGTAAAAGTCTGGATACGGCTGCTGCCACTGCGGTGGATTGCGAAACGCGTAGAGTACGGCGAATTTCATACGACCTCCTTGTCAGGTTCTTCTCAACGCGGCCAAGCATGCCCGAGCAACTGTTAAGGAGTCAAGGGAAGCCATTCGTACCACAACATTATGCTCGCCAGACATAATGTTTGACGAACATCAAGTTTCAGTGCACACTTTCTCCATGCAACGTGAGTTCGTCAACCGAGAAGCAGAGCTGCGCGAACTCGACGCAGCCGCAAAAAAGGGTGGACTGTTGGTCGTCTATGGTCGGCGTCGCATCGGAAAAACACGTTTGCTACGCCAGTGGCTACAGCCGCGGGAGGGCATGTACAGTCAGGCGATCGAGGCGCAGCGTGATTTACAAATTCACCAAGTGTATCAGGATCTCCGTCCGCAGCTGGAAACCCAGATTGTCCCTAAGACTTGGCCGGAGTTGTTCGAAGTCCTCACCCTGCAAAAGCGGCGGTGGGTTCTCTGTCTTGACGAGTTTCCTTATCTAACAACAACCGATCCATCGCTGCCGAGTCAGGTGCAGAAATGGCTGGACCATTCACTGCCGTCCGGATGCTTGGTGATTTTGGCTGGATCAAGCACGCGTATGATGCACTCGTTGTTTCTTCGCCGCGCGGCACCACTCTACGGTCGCGCCACCAAACTCCTCCATCTCCAGCCAATGACCTACACGGCCTTCTGCCAGGCCTGTGGACAGGAAGCGGGTAACCCAGAATCCTTCGAGAAGTTTGCCTGTGTCGGCGGCATCCCGAAGTACTGGGAATTTGTTGAAACCAACCAGGATGTGGTGACGTTGGCGGAGGCGCTGTATTTTGACTTTGCGCCCTATCTGGAACAGGAACCGCAACGCATTCTTCTCGACGAAGGAGTGTCTGGGGTCAATGCGATCGCAATGCTTGAAGCTGTAGGTCGAGGTGCGGAACGCCCCTCAGAGATCGCGACCCGGCTTGGTACAGCCCAGACCAATCTGTCCCGGGTGCTACAACAATTGTTAGACACTTCAATCCTGGCCCGTGAACTCCCGTTCGGAGAGAGTATGCGATCTACCAAGAAAACTCTCTACCGTATTCAGGACCCCACGATCCGCTTCTAGTTCCGTGTGTACTCGCCGCATCAGAGTTTGTGGCGGACATATACGAACGAACACAAGCGCAAGCTCATTCACGACCATGCTGCGACAGTGTTCGAAGACTTCTGCCGAGCCCGCTTCCCCGGCTCACAACGCTATTGGGAACAGAACATCGAGTTAGATCTCGTCGCCTCGGACCCAGAGGACAACCGACAACTGCTTGTGGCCGAGGTGAAATGGCGGCGGTTGTCAGCAGCAGAACGGAAGCAGGTGCTCCGACAGCTAGAACACAAATGGGCGCACTGTTCTTTGCGTTCACGTCACCCTCAGGTGCGATTCGCAGTGTTGGATGCCAGCTTATTAGCTTCTGATTCAGATGCTGTCCTCTAAACTCGTTAATAGTGCCTCTGCCTCTTGCAAATCCTTGGTATCAAACCCTTCGGTGAACCAGTTGTAGACCTCGGATAACATACGGTACGCTTCAGCGAGCTTGGTGCGTGCTTCCTGCTCCTTACTCCTCACTCCTGACTCCTTACTGTTTGCTCCGTGCTCTATGCTCCCTGCTCCCTGCTGCAAAGCTTGTTGTTGCCAGAGCCGGGGGAGGCTCACCGTGGCTCGTAACTCCAACGACTTTGCCTGCTGCTTCTGGGCAACTTCGATGGCCTTGAGAAAATACTCTTCGGCTTCGCCTTGGGGATCGGGGGTCAGGGGTCGGGGGCCGGTATTTTCTGATTTTTGACTTTTGCCATTTGCTCCTTCGACGATGCTCAGGACAGGCTTTTGACTTTTTCTTTCCTGCGTAAGCAGAAGTTCTCCCTTGAGGCGATGCAGTTCGGCCACGTAGAACCCCTCTCTGGTTTTGTCAACCAACGCGAAGGCCTCGGCCAGTGCACTTTGCCCTTCCTCTATTTGCCCCATTCTTTCGTGCACCTCAATCTGCCAGGCCAGAAAATACGGCGCGACTACGTTGTTCCCCATGGCTCGCCAGGCAGCAAAGCCCTGGCGCATCTGCGCAAGACCTTCCTCTTCCTGTCCCTGCTCTGCGAGTGCCCACCCCCGTATCATTGTTCCTTCCGTTGCCCAGTACGGCATTTTCTGTTCGATGGCGAGTTTCAGCATTGCCTCGGCCTGTTCTTGGACCATCGCTCCCTCCCGGCGAAACCGATGCACTTTGGCGGCAAGATTAAATGCCCAGGCGAGACTAAACGGGTGGGATAAGTTTCGAGCCAAAGCTAACGTTGCAAACGACATCTTGGTAATTGAAGTCTCCACCACCAGTCAGGTCCTCAAACCCCACTTGAGAGAGATTTTCGGCTTTGTCTTCGAATGCAACGAAATGATCTCTTCCATCTGGATTGAGGAAATCGAGGGAGAAAAAAGCCAGAGGGCGCTTACTCAAATCATTCGTGGGGTTATTGGTTAAGAGATTTACTAACGTTTGGTCTTGCACGATGAAGAATACGAGGATGTCTCCCCCGTTAAAATTCAGAGTGACATCAGAACTATAGGGAGTCGAACCGCTTGAAAAGAGAATACGTGCACGATTAAACGCAGCTGTCAGGTATCCAGGATCGCCAAGCTTCTGTCCGTCGATAGAACCGGATATATCATCAACCCGGAAGACACCTAGTTCATTTTTGAGCACGGCGGCTCCGTCAAAGACGAAATCGAAACGCAACGAGACGGAACCAGTTCCAGGAATCTGGAATAACTGCCTATCTACTAACGACACGAATTTTTGACACTTAATAACAAAGGGAGACTCTGATCCATCCTTGTCTCCACAGACTGGCATAAGAGGGGGATGAGGAGTGGGATCTGCCAGTACTGGTAGGCATGCAAAAACCATCATCAGGTCGAAAGCAACAGTGAGAGTGAGAATTACTGCTTTCGCCAGAGGAGAATGCATTGACAACAGAGATTCAACGTTCGAGAGGAAATGCCTGTTAGCTCTCATGCCATTCTCCTCCTTGAAAGGCGAAAAAAATACTAAAGTGACTTTTTAAGAATCTTTCTACCCAAACAGCGTGGCGTGGTTTGTACCTCAAGACTGAGAACGTTGTCAATAGGAAATCTGAAGGTAACCGATTTTCATAACGCCTCGTGTCAACTAAAACCTAGTGCTCTGTCAAGCTTAAGAATTAGGGTCGCCCCAGTGATTCTATCGAGGAAAACGAGGATGTGGCGGCATGATCACCCTAAAATTAAAAATTGACAAAGCACTAGTTGCTTCGTTAGTACCAAAGGGAGGATTCTTATGCGACTTCACCAGCTCATCGTTACGTTCGTTATATCCGCGCTTCTTACGGCACCAGCCTTAGCTCGTGATTATTTGCGCTCCTCTCTCCCCAGTAAGGTATACCTTGCCTCGAAGATCGATGGCCAACCATTCTATGGCATTGTCGGTGAAAAAGGCAAACGCCCACGATGGCATATTGCACAGTGGGGAATCCGCTTTGAGTTTCCTGCTATCACCGACTGTTTAGGATCTTGCTCTGACCGCACGTGGCAGGTCCAGAATGCCGACGACAGTGGACGGATCAGATTTACCTCCTCTCCGCAAACTGGGAATGTTGCCGAACTGACACAAGATACTTTTGGGCCACGCTTCATCAGCTGTGACCCGGCACAAGAGTTCGATCTGTTCATAGTACCAACCCCAGTCGCCGGAGCGGTGGATAATTTCCCTGGCTTCCCCGCAGGGTTACTCGCGCCATCGAAACGTCCATCATTGGCAGCAACTTCAACCCTTCATGTTCAGATACGCCAGGAAATTGTCTCAGCGATTCAAGGAACACGTTGTGATTCCCCCTACAATCTCGCCTCAACGGTCATTGGCGTCGTCTTTCTGAACGATACCGTGGGTCAAGCCCTCTTCTATCAAATTGTTTCGTTTGACTCCCGGGGTGCCACGGTCAACGGGAATTGGTTCATGACCGAACCTCCATACTACGGTGTAAATGATGATGTGACTATCTACGGCCAGTCGTTACTCGTCTTAGGTGCTTCGCCGGTATAGTATGACCTCGATATTGCCGCACGGATAAAGTCTTTCATTCAAAACAGTCCGTACATTCCCGGTGACGCAAACGGCCCGCACAAAAATCTGAAGAACTGGAAATTCGCCCAAGTCTATTTCGGCTCCTTAGTGAATGGTGAAGCAGCAATTTCTTCTCGACATTCGGAGATCCGACTCTTCTCTGACTAGGTGAAGGAACGTCTCTATGAGTGACTTTAAGAGTTACATCTGCATGAACCTTTTGGCGATGATTAAGCTTTTGCAAAATGCGTAGAGACTGCACCAAAGCTGAGCATTTAGGTGTATCCTTTCTCCTTCAGGTGGCATCGAATTGGCAATGTTACTTGAAGGAGGAATATTTTAATGAAAGCTTTAGCAGAAGGTCATGTCGTCATAGGGAAAGATCGTACGCATTCTCAGGCAGCATCAATCGAGCGGGCGGAGATCGGGGCGCGGGTCCAAGTCTTTGGTGAACAACTGATCCGTTATGGTCTTGTCTTGGTATTAGGTTGGATTGGAGCGATGAAATTCACCGGCTATGAAGCCGCAGGAATTCAACCGTTGGTCGCCAATAGCCCGTTAATG
>JAYVFX010000550.1:0-4053 GCA_043772795.1 Deltaproteobacteria bacterium | reverse complement strand
AGCTGCTGAGTGAGTGACACTCGCGCATAGCGTAACGTAAGCGGTGGCTGTTTGGCTAACTGCTCGGCCAACGCCCAGGCGCGAGCCGAGAGCTGGGCTGGTGGCATCACTTCGCTCACAACTCCAAGGTTCAGCGCCTCGTGGGCAGAGAGCTTTTGACCAGTGAGCAGGAAATAACGGCCACGGTTTGCTCCAAGCAGTAGCGGCCATACCAAGTGGACACCGTCGCCAGGGACGGTCCCATTAGGAAAGTGGGGCGCGTCTTGAAATGACGCTGTATCCGCAGCAATAACAATGTCACACAGAACGGCAACCTCGGCATGTACGTGTGCTGGCCCATTGACTGCGGCAATCATCGGCACCTCAATGTCGAGCAGGGTCATGAGCAAGCGTTTCCCTTCCCAGTAGATCTTATCCCAACCACGCGGAGTTCCAAGCCCACCGCTAAAGCTGCCGGCATCGACCTTGGCACAGAACACATCTCCTGTTCCAGTCAGAATGACAACCTTGTTGTCCGGGTCAGCACCGATATCAGTACAGGCGTAGGGCAGCTCCCGGTGTACAGTCTCGTTCCACAGCAATGGGCCACCATTACTATGCAGGGTCATCTCCAGAATACCCGCACGCCGCTGCATCGTGACGGACTGGTATTTGGTTGAATACTCTTCAAATCGAGTCATAAGGTCCTCCTTGTCTAAGTCCCTGGGGTCCTCCCCGTATCGTGACATAAAGTGATACGGGCGGCAGACCTTCGGAACAAGCACTTAGGTCAGTTTGTAAAACAGCATGGCGCTTTCGGCCAGCACCTGCCGTCGGAATTTCTCGGGAAGTTTTGCCGCAATCATCGCAGGCGCACCGGGAAAGAACCCATCGGGATGGGGATAGTCAGTGGCCCAAAGGATTTTGTGTGGTCCAAGGTACTCAGCAAGGTACGCAAGACTGCCCTCGACGGGCTCGAAGGAAACCCAGCACTGTCGCCGGAAATACTCGCTCGGTGGCAGCCGCAGCCCGGAGTCGTCGAATACGCCACCGTCGTGGAAGTGGCGGTCCATGCGGTCTAACCACCCCGCAATCCAGCCTCCGCCGGACTCAAGAAAGGCAATCCGTACTGTAGGAAAGCGCTCGCAGACGCCACCCCAAATCACACTCAGACAGCCTAGCATCATCTCCATGGTGTGCGACACAATGTGTTTGGCGCCATGACTCTTCACACGATCGACACCCATCGCTGGTGTCGCACCTGGCCCTTCATGGACACCCGTACCTTCGTGCAGTCCAATGGCAAAGTCGAGTTCTTGTGCCTCGGCCCAGAACGGTTCGTAGTCCACATGGTCAAGCGGACGATTGTGATAGGGATCTGGACGGACAAAACCACTCCGCATGCCAAGTTCCTTGCGGGCATAGCGCATCTCGGCGATTGCGAGTTCCACCGACTGCAGCGGCAACATTGCCGCCCCGAAGAGACGATCAGGATACGGCTTGCAATAGTCCGCCAGCCAGCGGTTGTAAGCACGACACAGCGCGGCAGCCAACGGCGGGTCACTCGCGGCTCCACAGAATAGGCCGATCGTGGGATAGAGCACCACCGCATCAATGTTATCCACATCCATGTCCGGGATCCGTGCGTGAGGATCGAAGCCGCCCTTCCTACCTTCGATGTAGCGGATGTTAGTGGGAGCTGCTCCTTGCCGAGCGCCAATGGCCCCAGCAAAGCCCAGCCCCTTAGGTCCGCCCAGCACTTTGCCTTCTATCCGCAATCGCTCTTGTCCGTCAGTATCAACAAAAAGCTGCGGCGCACGATCGCGGAAGGCTGGGTCCAGATAGTCTTTCCAGAAGTCGGGCGGCTCTAATACATGCCCGTCAGCATCAATAATGTTGTACATGCGACTCATTGAAGTCCTCCTTTTTCGTGAATTCCACAATTGCACATCTTTACCACGCTTCCCAGCGTTACAAAAACGTAACATCTGGACACCCACGCTACGCATTAAAGTGTAAATTTCAAAGTGAAGTTGTACCGAGTTTTAATGGAATAGTATACCAGTGAGGTCATAGCACCAGAGAGAAGCGGCCTGGATGCGCTATTCTACCAGTAGCTAATAAATGGGAACAATACTGTTAGTCCAGTAAAACAGGTGATGATCTGGTATATTTTGCTCTCAAATTTACAGCATGCGTAAGCAACACTCGTAGGGACAAAGGTAAATGTTCACGGGATGGACTGTTCATACAACCCGCGAAAAATGGGCACTTTTTCCCTAGCAGTCTGATCTTCGAGTGAATTTTATCGCCCCAAAACCTACAAGTCGTCCGTCCATGCGGGGACGTTGCAGCCGACTGTGCACATTTCCCGGGGTTTCGCGTTTTTCCTAGCATTCATTTATCAATATTCTATTAGTCCATCCCGTGAACGGCCACGAGACAAAGTATAGTACGACGAAAATTTCTTAAGTGTGTTGGTGTTCGAGCCGCGTCCCCAGAGCGTGCAGAATCTGCACGACCCGGGCAGCGGCGGCTTGTCTGACTGCCGAGCTATAGCCATATTTGGTCCCGAAGTATTGCGCGAAGGCGCAGTTTTCCGCCGGGATTCCTGGGGTGGGCACCGTCTGATGTACGATCATCAACCGGCGGCACCAGCCGAACCCATTTCCCCCACACAGCTCATTCGCAAAACCAAACAGGCGCATGCGGTCATCCATATCCGTCGGAATCAAGGACGGGGTCGGGGCTAAACGTTCAGCCACCGCCAGTTGCTGGTTCCCGGTAGACTGGGGAAACTCGTCATTCCAGATCATCACCGGAACAGAGGCCTGGGCCGACCATGCCGTCAAGGCTTTGTTTTCTGCGCCCATGTCAAATCGGACCAGCATGAAGGGAATCTTCTTTACGTAGCAAATGCCTTTGATTGCTTCGCCCCACGGGCCTGGGATGCCGGGCGCAACGACCAGGCGTAATCTCGTTCGTTTTTTTGCTTCTTCAACATCGATATAGGTCGCCATGGGGTTCTCCCTCTTTCTCCTGCAAATGCCGTGACGCGATGATATCTTGTGCAGGACGTACGCAGCGGGCAGAAAGTAGCATGGGACGGGAATGATGACCACGATGCCGGACGTCGCGTTTCTGATCAGTACGCCTCCTCAATCGGCTACGGCTGTACCCTTCCTCTCTTTCGCGTTGGCATTCCCGCTCGAACATCTTCGCGGCTTCCTCTCGGTGGCAGTTCCCGATGGAAGAGGGCAGGGCAAGCATCGCATGGGGCCGTGGCGTATGACGCTGCGACGCGGCATCCCCGAAGAGCGTCCTTTGATAATGCTTCCTTTTTGTTGGGACGACAGATACTATCTGACCAATTGAGTACGGTAAGCGACCTCCGAGTGTCGTGATGGAAAAAACCCCGCGTACAAATGAGTGACCTGCCATAAACAATCCTTTGACTCTATCTCGTGAGAAAATCTAAAAGCCTATGCCATTAACACCAGCGACTGACATTTTCCTTCGTACCTCTGACTTCGGCGGAGGACAGTTCGATAACAGCTACGCCCGCCTACCGACGCGGTTTTATGCGCGGCTCACGCCCACTCCTGTGCGCAACCCGCACATGGTGAAATTTAACTATACTCTCGCTGAGGAGTTGGGGTTGGAGGCCAAGCGGTTGGATAGTGATGTAGGGGCGGCGGTCTTTTCCGGAAATCGCGTGCCCGATGGGGCAGAGCCGCTGGCGATGGCCTACGCTGGTCATCAGTTCGGCCATTTCGTGCCGCAACTGGGGGACGGGCGGGCGATCCTGCTAGGCGAAGTCATAGGCCGCGATGGCAAGCGGCGCGATCTGCACCTGAAAGGTGCTGGCCAGACCCCATTTTCGCGTCGTGGCGATGGGCGAGCGGCCCTGGGTCCCGTCCTCCGCGAATATATCATCAGCGAGGCGATGCATGCCCTTGGCATTCCCACGACGCGTACGCTAGCAGCAGTCACCACGGGTGAGCCGGTCTTCCGCGAGACCACACTGCCAGGTGCTGTGCTGGCCCGCGTGGCGGCAAGTCACATTCGCATCGG
>JAYVFX010000549.1:0-3938 GCA_043772795.1 Deltaproteobacteria bacterium | reverse complement strand
GCCCTGGCATCTTTATATTCTTCAACGTGCAAGGCCCGGTGGGGAACGAAGATCGGATGAAGTGTGTCCGTCTGCTGGCGGAAGAAGTTGCGCCTGCATTGCGCGAGTACGGCAAAGAACTCGGCCTGCCTGATTCATACGAAAAGACACCCGGAACTGTGAAAGTACACGCCGGTGCCAGCTGCCTCCCGGTCGTTGATCGCGATCCATTGCCATCGCTTGGGTTGCAGTTCTAATTGTTGTGAAACTTCTCCCGTTCGTCCTGAGCGGCGCGTAAGCGGAGTCGAAGGGCGAATGGGACGAATGATCGTTGTTCTGTTACCCAACTTCTTCCATCGCATTAACTTTACGTAATTGCGGGAACAACCACGACCAGAGAATGACGATAACGATTGTTCCAATGCCACCAAGTGCGGCGGAGGGAATGGTCCCGAACCAAGCTGCGGTGACGCCAGATTCAAACTCGCCTAGTTCATTCGACGCTCCGATAAACACCGACTCGACCGCACCGACACGTCCGCGCATCTCATCCGGCGTGGCTAGTTGAATAATCACTCGACGAATGACGACGCTGACCATATCGGCTGCACCAAGAAGGGCGAGCATCGTCATCGAGAACCACAAAGTGTGAGAAATTGCGAACCCAATAGTCGCAACACCAAAGACACCAACCGCTGCGAGTAGTGTCACCCCGGCGCTTTTCTTGATCGGATGCTGGGTGAAGTACAGAGCCATCGTTAAGGCGCCGAGGGCTGGTGCACTCCGCAGCAGTCCTAAACCCCACGGACCAACCAGAAGAATATCCTTCGCGTAAATCGGTAACAACGCGGTTGCTCCACCAAGCAGCACAGCGAACAAATCAAGCGAAATCGCACCAAGAACGATCGGTTGCTGACGAATGAAATGGAGACCGGCGGTGACGGATTCCCAGGTTACTGCTTTTCGTTCAGCTGGAACTGTGCGAGTGAAGGGAATCCGACTCACTAAGAGTGCACCAACCAGAAGTAGCCCAACACAGATGCCATAAACGACGCTGGGTCCGAAGGCATAGAGCAAACCGCCCAATGCTGGCCCACCGATCGTACCGACCTGCCAGGTCGAAGAGTTCCAGGCTGCAGCCTTGGTGAACTGACTGGGATGAACCAAATTCGGCATCAACGCGAAGGAAGCTGGGAACTCAAAAGCGCGTGCCACACCGAACAACACCAGCGCTGCGAAAATCCAGCCGCGACTGACATGTCCTGTCACGGTCAATCCGAAAAAGATTAACGCACATAGCGCCTCAACCGTAATACACGTGGCAAGGACATAGCGGCGATCATAGCGATCAGTGACATGGCCAGTCACAAAGACGAGGCCGAGTGCAGGAAGAAATTGGGCCAGGCCAACGAGGCCCAAGTCGAGCGGTTGCTGAGTCAGTGCGTAGACTTGCCAGCCTACAGCGACTGACTGCATTTGTGTGGCGAAAATGGCACACAATCGACCGATCCAATACCGTTGAAATCCAAGCGAACTAAAAGGAGATGTTGCTGGACTACTTGTTTCTGTGTTGTCAGGCTCTTCTGCGGTACTCGTTGACATAGTTCGTACTCTGGCAAGGCTCTCCTGTCTCCCTCATGGACCCTGCGTGCATATCTTCTTATGATGTACGGTGCAACGGCACGGACGGAGGAACACATGACAGCGAAAGAGTGGTTTACTGAGCTTGCTGCCATCCTTGGGGTAGAGCCGCCAACAGGAGATGAAGTGCGAGATCTGCTTGCCTTAGCTGGTGAAGCTGCGCACTCCTCGGAACGAATTGCTGCCCCGATTACCTGTTGGCTGATTGCACGTGCAGGAATCTCTCCGGCTGATGCGTTGAAGAAGGTGGAAGAGTGGAAGAAGGAGCAAGGCTGAAGGCTTCAGGCTGTAGGCTATAGGGAAAAGCAAAAACTGAGAGTAAGGAGTAAAGAAGGAAACAACTGCAGACTAAGCCTCTTCGCCCTTTGCCCGCTGCCCCGTGCTCCCTGCTTTTTCTCCTTTAGTCTTCGGCCTACAGTCTGAAGCCTTTTGCCAGAGTTTTCTATGAACTACGCGATGTTCCTTCCCGGCAACCCTCGCGAAATGGTCGATGCTTTTTGTGCTGTCGGGCCGGTTGATCGTGTACGGGCGAAAGTACAAGAACGCAAAGAACTGTTGGATACAACGATCTGGCTGTCCCGGCGACTGGCACAACCCGTGAGCAGCAGGATCACTACCGGAAGAAGTTGTTGGAAGTGTTTACGAGTTGAAAAAGAAGGCAAAAATCAAAAGTGATAAGGGACGAGCATGAGCATGAATCTGCGTTTGGCCGCCCGCATGAACGACATCACTGCATTTGAAGCAGTCGAGTTGTTTACCAGAGCCCGTGAGTTAGAAGCTCAAGGCCGCTCAATCATCCATATGGAAGTGGGTGAGCCAGACTTCGCGACGCCGCAACCGATCATCGACGCCGGTATGTCCGCGCTGCAACGAGGTAACGTTCACTATACGCCAGCGCTTGGGATTCCGGCTTTACGTGAAGCGATCTCAGGTTGGTATACCTCATGCTATCAGGTGAAGGTGCCAGCCGAACGGATTGTGGTCACCGCCGGCGGCAGTGGAGCGTTGCTCTTAGCACTTGGGGTGCTGCTCTCTCCTGATGATGAAGTCCTGATGAGCGACCCGAGCTATCCCTGTAACCGTCATTTCGTGCGGGCTTTAGAGGGACGGGCGCAACTGATTGCGACTGGGCCACAAGATTCCTATCAACTGACTGCTGCGATGGTGGAGAAACATTGGTCGCCAAAGACTATTGCCGTGATGCTCGCTTCTCCGTCGAACCCAACCGGGACCATGATCGCAGATAGCGAAATGCGTGAAATTGCCGATGTTGTTCATGCTCGTGGTGGACGACTGATCGTCGATGAGATCTACCACGGTCTCACCTACGGTTTTGATGCCACAACGGCGTTGGCCATCTCCGATGAAATTTTTGTGCTCAACAGTTTCTCGAAGTATTTCCAAATGACAGGGTGGCGCATCGGCTGGTTAGTGGTGCCGAAAGCCTACGTGCGAGAGATCGAGAAACTCGCCCAGAATTTGTTCATCTGTCCACCGAATCTTGCCCAACATGCGGCACTGGCAGCGTTCACCCCAGAAACACTCGCTATTACCGAAGCTCGACGCGCTGAGTTTGAGCGGCGGCGCGACTTTCTTCTACCGGCATTGAGAGAAATTGGTTTTGAGGTACCGGTCACGCCAGTTGGCGCATTCTACATCTATGCAGATTGCTCGCGTTTCACCACCGACACTTTTGCCCTGGCTGAGGACTTGCTGTTGAAAGCCGGAGTGGCGGTTACACCTGGTCGCGATTTCGGCAAGAACGCTTCAGCGCGTTATATGCGAATTACCTACACAACGTCGATGGAGAATCTGCGTGAAGGCGTCGCTCGTATCGCACGGTTTCTTACAGATCAGGGATCCAAATAGCTCGGGCCGAGACATCGGCGGTTTTCCGCAGTTCCTCTTGCGCATCTACATATTCAACAAACGGGCAGTGGCTGCCGCAGCCATGTTCCCCGATGAGTGACTGGGCGCGTCGCAGAGCGAACTCCATCGCGGTGAATAATCCCGTTTGCATCGGGAAAATATTCTCTTGACCGATGCGGTTGCCAATTCCAGTCTGTTCTAGAAGTGTGGAGATTGGGGGGTGTACACCGAGTATCAGCAACGTGCGTCCTTGTACTGCCATTTTTCTTGCAGCCGCTTCGATCACGCTTGCGGTGGTGACATCGAAATCCTGGACCTCTCTGACGCGTAAAATCAAAACACGAACGGTCGGATCGTCCACAAATGGATCTAAAGCATGATCTAATTCCCCAGCAACGGCGAAGAATAAAGGGCCGGTGAGATTCAAAATGCGGATGGAAGTGCAGGAG
>JAYVFX010000548.1:0-4990 GCA_043772795.1 Deltaproteobacteria bacterium | reverse complement strand
TAAAAACGCTTCTCCGTAGTGCCCCGGTCGTCCCAGAAAATCAAGGAACATATCCTCATGGTTGCCCTTCAAGAAGGTTAACTGATAGTTCCCCTCGGCTTGAAGCCTCAAAAGGAATTCTACCACTTCTTGGGACTCTAAGCCGCGATCAATGTAATCGCCTAGGAACACCAGTCGGTCACCAGCCTGCAGTGGCAAGCCGGTAACTAAGACTTCCAACTCCTGAACACATCCGTGGATGTCACCGATAATATACACGTTCCCTATCACAACTTAACCTGCTACTTCCCTTTATACACTGGTTCCCGCTTTTCAAGAAAAGCCGAGACTCCTTCGCGAAAATCCTCAGTCTTATTCATACGGCGTTGTTCATTCATTTCTGCTGTGAGTGTGTCGTCAAGACTACTCATCAACGCTTTCTGAATTGACGCTTTTATCGCAGCCAAAGCCAACGGCGCATTTTTCGCAAGACGTTCGGCATAGGAAGCCACATGCGCCTGAAACTCAGTTTCGGCAACGAGGCGGTTGACTAGACCCATCCGCAAGGCTTCCTCGGCACTTACCATATCGCCCGTCAGCGCCATTTCCATCCCTCGCAAACCAATAAGTCGAGGAAGAAAATAACTAGCACCACCATCGAGCGTCAACCCTCTTTTTACAAAAATTAAGGAGAATCGCGCAACTGAAGAAGCGAGGCGCACGTCAGTAGCTAAAGCGAGAGAACAGCCGAAACCAGCGGCCACACCACCGACCGCGGCAATCACCGGCTTTGGTAAGTTCCAGAGGGCGCGGATGGTCGCGTTGAAGCCATCCTCAAGAAGGTCTTCGTTCGGAGGAGCAGGGTCGCTTCGGCTAGCTCGCAGGTCAGCTCCCGAACAAAATGCACTTCCCGCTCCGGTTAATACCACCACTCGGGTGTCCGTTTCTTTGCTACTTTCAGTGAGATAGTCTCGAAGAGCAAGGATCGTCTCACGATCAAGCGCGTTCTGTCGCTCTGGTCGGTTAATGGTAATCCAATGTACCCGAGACCGTTTCTCACTCAACACAACGCCACTCATCGTTCTTCTCCTTCACCGGAACAGCGAAAACCGTCTGAAAGGCATCACAGACTCGCTGCAAGACTCCGCGCATCTCAACGTTATAGCTCACTTCTTGTGCAATGCTCGTAATACCAATGTTTGGCAATCCACAGGGGACGATATACCCGAAAGGAGCAAGATCGAGGTTGATGTTCAAGGCAAATCCATGCAGTGAGGTTCCTCGCCGTACGGCAATACCCACCGCCCCAAGTTTCCGTTCCTCCACCCATACTCCAGGAAGGCCAGGGTTGCGTTGTACGACAACATTATAACTAGCACATATGCAACGCATTACCTCCTCCAAAAGGGAGATGAATATCCGTACCCCGTAACCACGGAAAAGTGTCGAGAAAATCGGATACACCACGAGCTGTCCGGGACCATGATACGTGGCGCCTCCTCCTCGTTCACTTTCAATCAGCGATATCCCCTTTTCCGCAAACTCTGAGTGAGACAAGCGGAGCTGATCAGCCTGAGAACGATACCCCAATGTCACTACAGGATAATGCTCTGTAATGAGAACCATGTTTTCTCCGGTCTTTTGGCAGCGCGCATGGATAGCCTGCTGCAAATGCCACGCCCACTGGTAATCAGTTAGGCCCAGGGAGGCAACCTGAATCTCCATATGCATAAACGGCTGAGCGTTGAGATTATCCCACTCCGGAGGGATACACAACCAACAAGTATTGACTCTCCCTCCCTTTGAGTGGTACCGCTGTACTCACTCATCATGACGCTAGTACGTTTGTTGTACAAAAGCTACGCGTTTGTCGCGGGGACTGCACTCATTCTCTTAGGACTGGGGAACTACCTCGCCGCCAGTTCAAAGGCGCACCACTACCAAGTCCTCATGAATGGTGTTTCCTCGTTGCAACAATCCTCTTCGGCTTTTCTGCAGTACGGAGAAAAGTCCTATTTCCCTAGTGAGGCTCAGGAACGTTGGGAAATTGCCCGAGCAAAACGCGACTTTTACCAAGTAGTACTTAGTGCCGGACGTTTAATGATGGGGATAGGGTTCCTCTGTACTGCCGTTAGTTTGATCCGGTTGCGCCGTCAACGCATACAGATGGCAGCAGCACTCCTTTCCGCTGCAACAGCGAGCAGACACTATGCGCAGAGACAGTCATCTCCCTCCTGACACTCTCTCACAAGAGTGGGTCCTCGGCGACTCCTCGAACGAGAGTGAAAATTTACCGCGTGTACCTCAGCAGGATCAGGCACGACACCTCCACTATCGTGCCAATAACATCCGCACCTCCGCCTTCTCTCTTGCTGCTACACTAGCTTTTCTCTGCCATCTCGCTGTCTTGTTCGTCTTGTGGCAAGAGCTACACCCCGCAGCACCGCTACAAGAATCGGAAACGACGAGGTTAACAGAAATTGAGATAGTTCCCCCTCTTGAGCCCACCCCCTCGGCCTCGCCGTTGGACCTTTCTACGCAACAAGAGTTACAAGATTTTCATTCATCCGCATTAGCACGCGCTGTGGCTCTGGAACAAACCCTCAGTCAAGCTGTGGAGCAGCGGGTAACAACGGAAATCGCACAGCAAGAGCACTTGGCCTCTCTTACCGCAGCCCACGAAACGCTTCGCGGCCAAGTGACCTCACTCGCCGAGGAGAAAGCCGAGCTCACCGCACGGCTCGATAACGAACGGCAACGCAACATCGCACTGGCTCAGCAAGTCCAGGAAGTCCAACAGGCACGAGAAAAGGAGATGCAAGGCGTAAAAGGAACTTATGACCGCCTTGTTGCAGCACTCCAGGGGGAGATCTCCCAGAAAGAAATTGCTCTGCACCAAGCGAAAGAACAACTGACAGTCTCTATTCTTGATCGTGTCTTGTTCCCAAGTGGTCAAGCAACCCTGAGTCCAGAAGGGGAACGAATTATAGAGAAGGTCGGGGGGATACTCGCAAAAGTGGCCGAACAACGTATCCTCATCGAAGGGCACACCGACAACGTGCCTATCGGCGCAGCACTCAGTGCTCGATTTCCGTCCAACTGGGAACTCTCGAGCGCCCGTGCCGCAGAGGTAGTGAAGTATTTCCTCTCCCAAGGCCAACTCCCAGCGCAACAATTGAGCGCCGTCGGACGAGCAGATACCAACCCGGTGGCCAGCAACGTGACAGAAGAAGGCAGGAAGCTCAATCGACGCATCGAGATCATCGTCCTCCCGGTCAAAGGACAAGCGAAAAAGGGTTTGTAAAAATATCCTCCGAATTTCGCGTTCCGGCTTCTATTTTCCTTGCCTTTACGAGTCAGCGGCTGCCCTTGCAAGAGTACAGGTCTGCGCTATAAATGAGTCTCTAGCCTCGGGGGATAATTAGGGAACGTACATGCTGCGATGGCTTCCGGAAGATGTCTCCCCCTATGGAGCGGGGATCGACGCCCTCTTCCACCTTATTTACGTTCTCACGGCTGTGGTCTTTGTCGTCGTTACCGCTGTCATGCTCGTCTTTCTCTTTCGCTACCGCGCTCGGGAAGGTCAGCGAGCGGTATATACACACGGTAATATCGCCATTGAGATTCTGTGGACGATCGTTCCAACAGTGGTCTTCATCTGGCTCGGGCTGTTGAGCAAATCGCAGTGGGAAAAGCTTCGCATGGCGATACCGCTCACGGACACCATGATCCGCGTCACCGCTAAACAGTTCAATTGGGAAGTCCTCTACCCCGGACCGGATGGGCAATTTGGTACGAGTGATGATAAGCAAATCGACAATGAAATCCACATTCCAGTCGGGCGCCCTATTCGCGTCATCCTCAGCTCAAAGGATGTCATCCACAGCCTCTTTCTTCCCAACCTCCGTTTCAAGCAAGATGCTGTTCCTGGACGAGACATCCAGGCCTGGTTTCAGGCGAATAAACCAGGCAAATATGAAGCTCCTTGCGCGGAGCTGTGTGGATTCGGTCACTCTGGCATGAAGGGGTGGCTGTATGCCCACTCCCTCGAAGAGTATCGGCAATGGCAGCACGAGCAATGGCCACAGGGAATTGCATTATCTGGTGAGATGGAAAAGAGCCACCCGGATGAGTGAAGTCGTCGCGCCAGTTCCCTTTTCTGAGCAGACCGCGCCAACTGAAGCGTCAGGGTTTTGGCGAACGTATGTCTTCTCTCATGATCACAAAATGATTGGCAAGCAGTTCTTGTTCTTGAGTTTCGTGATGCTCGTCTGTGGTGGCCTCCTCGCCATGTTGATACGCTGGGAGTTAGCCTGGCCGGAAACCCCACTGCCAGTGATTGGCGCGTCGCAACACTTTATCGACAGTGGTGAGCCACAAACTGTGATGGACAAGACATGGCAGGTCTGGCTTGCACAAGACGAAACCGAACAGAACTGGCTTGCGCGTAATATGCCAACCGGCGCAGTGACTCCGGCATTTTACAATTCCCTATTCACCATGCATGCCACGATCATGATCTTTTTTGTTGTTACGCCGTTCCTAGTGGGAGGGTTCGGCAACTTTCTTATCCCTCTCATGATTGGCGCTGGCGATATGGCCTTTCCCGTGCTGAACATGCTCTCTTTCTGGCTGACAGTGCCCGCCGCAGTGCTCGTGTTGTACAGTTTTTTTGTTCCAGGCGGAGCCGCAGCGGGGGGTTGGACAATGTACGCGACGCTCTCTGCTAAGGCGCAGTACAGCGGCGTAGAATGGGGAGTGACCCTCTGGATACTCAGCCTTATGTTGCTGAGTATCGCCTCACTTATGGGATCAATCAACTACATTACCACCATCATCAATATGCGGGCGCCGGGTATGACATGGTTTCGTCTGCCACTGACGATTTGGTCACTCTTCGTTACTGCGATTCTCTTGCTGCTTGCCTTACCTGTTCTCACCGCAGCGCTGTTGCTACTGTTGTTTGACCGAACGATGGGAACGAGTTTTTTCCTCCCTGAAGGCGGCGGAG
>JAYVFX010000547.1:0-3549 GCA_043772795.1 Deltaproteobacteria bacterium | reverse complement strand
CGGCGCTGCCAGAGCGCTCGCTGCGGCACGTCTTGCGGTTCGGGAGGAGCCGGAGTAGGCTGTCTGCGCTGCCGCTGGCCGCTGATCCTAAGGCGTTAGACAGCAGTACCCAACACACGCATAAGTGAGCAACCTATGCCAAGACAACGCAGATCGCACACTTCAGTTCGACAGACCGAGATCGCATACCCTGATTCGACGGATACGCTGACGAAGTTCCTGCGTACGGTCAGGCGGGTGATAAGACCGTGGAAAGATGCTGAGGGGTCGCGCCTTCGCCCTTGGTATCGAGGTCATGGCGACGCAACGTGGATACTCTCGCCAAGTGTCTTGCGACCGAAGTACAGGGACTTCCAGGAGGAAGCATGCCGTACGGACTTCATGTTGCGCGCGAATCCCTACCTCTCGGATGCGGCGAGTACCGCTTCAGACGATTGAGAATGGTATTTCATCATGCAGCATCATGGGATTCCGACCCGCCTGCTCGACTGGACGGAAAACCCGCTCGTCGCGCTCTACTTTGCGCTTCGGGACGCTGTCGAAGGCAAAGCGCCGGCCGTATGGGTGCTCAACCCGCTGCGCCTCAATCATGTGGCGGGACTCGGAGACGCTGTTCTCCTGACCTCCGACCCGCGTCTTCGGGGGTATCTTGGGCCAAGGTTTGATGGCGACCCTGAGCCCTCGCGGCCCGTAGCCGTTCAGCCACCACACAAGTCGCGTCGATTGACAGCGCAGAAGGGAACGTTCACGCTGCATGGACACGACGGACCGTCGATTGCGGAATACGATGAACTTCGCGGGCATCTCGTTAGAATTGATATCGACGCTGAGAAGCAGCAGTCTATCAAGGAGGACCTGGCAGCGGCAGGCGTAACGGAGACGACCGTTTTTCCAGAACTTGCCGGGCTCTGTCGGGAGTTGGTTGAATATTGGACGAAACGAACACCGCCAGCTGTCTAACGAAGCCGTGCTCGTGACCGCCGCCTGCTTGCGGTTCCTGCTGAACATGAAAGGACCCGTCCGGGCGGCGGCCCGAGACGGCGGGCGTTAGGTGTCTCTTCAGTCAACTGAGACATAAAGGAATTATTCGGGTGGCTGTAAAATCGGACCATGACGAAAAAGGGGATCTCATGGCAAGTGATAGCTACGACATTATCACGGTGGGCGGTGGCCTGGGCGGCTCAACCCTGGCCAAAGCAATGGCAGAACAAGGTGCCCGAGTGCTGGTCGTGGAGCGGGAGACCCAATTCAAGGACCGCGTACGGGGCGAGAGCATCATGGCTTGGGGCTCAGCGGAACTCCAGAAACTCGGCGTCTATGAGTTGCTGCAGCGCACCTGCGCACGCGAGATTTTCTGGTACGACATTTACCTTGGTGAGGATTTGGTCGCCCATCGTGACTTGGTTGGCAGTACACCGCACCATACACCGCATCTCAACTTCTATCATCCCGCTATGCAAGAAGTCCTGCTTCAGGCCGCCGCGGAAGCAGGCGCAGAAGTGCGTCGGGGGGTACGCGTCAGCAACGTCAAGCCTGGAGCAATACCAACCGTGACAGTGGAACAAGAAGGACGGGTTGAAGAACTGAAGGCCCGGCTTGTGCTGTGTGCCGATGGGAAGGCGTCACTGGCTCGTACCTGGGCGGGCTTTGCGGTGCGCCAGAACCCGCAAGGAACACTGATTGCGAGTGTCCTGCTCGATCACATGCTAGCTCCAGGCGAGGAGACCAGCTATTGGCTCCTCAACCCTCCCCTCGGTCAGGCGGTCTTTCTCTGTCCTATGGGACAAGGGCGCATGCGGGCGTACACCATGTATCCGAAGGACGGTAATCCGCGCCTCCAAGGCGAGCGGGATTTGCCTCGCTTCGTCGAAGAGTCGAGTAAGGCTTCCCCGGCTGAGTGGTACGCTGGAGTGAAGGCCGCTGGACCGTTAGCCACCTTTGATGGCACGGACAACTGGGTAGAGCATCCCTACAGAGACGGGGTCGTTTTAGTGGGCGATGCCGCGGCGGCCAATGACCCGGCGTATGGGCAAGGGCTGTCCTTAACCGCCCGGGATGTGCGCGTGCTCCGCGACTGCCTGCTCAGCTCTGACGACTGGGACAAAGCAGG
Organism: Deltaproteobacteria bacterium; assembly: GCA_043772795.1. Classification (GTDB taxonomy): domain Bacteria; phylum Desulfobacterota; class Binatia; order Bin18; family Bin18; genus VGTJ01. Next base: position 1,439 of record JAYVFX010000547.1, on the reverse strand, counting down.
CCATGCCTATGCAGAGGAACATGATCGGTACTATGGGGCGATCCACAGGGCAACGGGCTGGTACAGGCAGCTCTTTCACGAGGTCGGACCTGAAGCCGATGCGCGCCGGGCCAGGGCATTTCCGCTTATCGCGCAGGATACCAGTCGGATTCCCGATGCGCTCCAGAGCGGACCGGAAGTTCCTCTCAACGACACAGTCAGGCGGCGCTTTTTTGGAGAGGAGTAACCACCATAGACACCTAACAAATCCACTGCACCGTATTGCCGCCCGTTTGCGGATTGGGATGAACGTGAAAAGTCTCATCCGGGCGGCGGCCCGAGACAGCGGGCGTTAGGTGGCTTTCAACTCGACAGTTGAGAGCCGTAACCTCCTGGAAGGGTTCCATCATGCGGCGAACACGCCGGAGCGGCAAACGTGGCAGTGGCGTACAGGAAGCGCGAGCGCCACCCCATTGTAGTCTGTGGCTTTGGATAGCGAGAGGGCGAGAGCATAAAGACCAGCTCATCCACTAGAAGGAGGAACATCATATGGCGTCGGGACCACAAGTTGTAGAATTTTCGCTCAAGTTAATCACGAACACGTACACTCCTGGACCTGCGGGAAGCGTTCTTGTGCAAGCGAATCTTGAAGGAACAGGAACCGGCTTAGGAGCAGTCCTGGGCACGGCAACCTTCGCGCCGGCGGGTATGAAGAACGCTACGTATAGTTGGTGTGGCGTGTCATACTTGGACAATGGCGACAGCATTACGGACAACGCGCAGGGAACCATTGAGAGTATTGGTCCCCACAAGTGGCGCACCCAAGGGATCGACCACCTCTCGGATGGCCGCACCATGAGCGTTGAGGGAGAGATCGACCTGGCCGCGCGCACGTGGACGGGAAAGTTAATCGAGAGGAGTTAACTGCTGAGGTGGGAGTCCCAGCAGGAAAGTCGGGCGGGTAAAAGTGAAGCGGTGCTCACTAAGCGGGACTCCGCCACCTAACAAGGTGCTCCACCGCATCGCCGCCACGTTGCGGTTCGGGAGAAACTGAAAGGACGCGTCATGGCGGCTCGCGGTGAGCACGGGCGTTAGGGCACTGTAACTATTGTTCCTCGGGAAGGGAGAACCAATAGCATGGAAGACGGAAAGCCCAGCTTTACAGCGATTGGGGTGGCGATTGACCGGGCCGTGCATCAGATTTTGGATGATGACCCCAAAATTCTCCGTGATCCCATCGCCCTCTCCATCGTCGAGGGTCTGGTACGGGGGAACTTTGCCATGTACTGGCCACAGCGATATGCCACCGCATCAACCACCGTACCAGCATCGAGCCGCCAGGACATTTTCGAGGCGGCAGAGGAGCTGCGAAACCCCATGTGGGCGCTCCTCCGTTCCCATCCCCTGGTGCGCAGCCGCTTTACCGAGGACTGCCTGATGGAGGCAGCGGCTGGCGGCGT
>JAYVFX010000546.1:0-7720 GCA_043772795.1 Deltaproteobacteria bacterium | reverse complement strand
GATGAATATGCGCGGCGTTCGCGTTTTTAGTATCGGTAGTTGTGACCGTACATGTCAACGAATTGTCTGAATTCAGCGTCAGCGTGGTCTCACCTGTTGCAGAGGTCTTTATCAGTGGGGTTTCCTGTGAGCCGTTTAGGTGAGCGACAAAACGGGTGATTACTGGTGCGTCGGAAGAATCAGTAATCACAAAACCTTGGGAACTCGGACTAAATCCTAAGAGTAAATTCGTCGTCGACGTCCCCTGGGCTGAGGTGAGCTGTACATTATTGAGCTGAATCTCGTTATTCGCGGGAATAATCGAACAGGTGGAGCCACTCAGGTTTAAGCCGGTCAAGAAGCTCGTGTTCCCAGGCCTCACTACAAACACATTGTGATCGACTACTGTACGTTCTTGATCCCCAAAAAAATCGTCAAATGCGTTAGTCGATCGCGCATCAACACCAATCACATGGGGACCAGGGGAGAGATCCGAGAAATTGACTAACATGCCGAAGCCGGTATCGGGCGGCGCACCAGGGATCTGGTCATCCACATCTTTACGACCCGTACAACAAGCCAGTCGTTGATCACGTGTCACGCCATCTACTCGTAGTTTGACCCGTACATCTTTGTTGCCGCGCACAAATGCCCATCCAGAGACGAGCCCAATGCCTCCGACCGTTTGGCCGTTCGTCGGGTTTTCAAGCATCGTGGGTACGTCGTCGCCAGCGCGAGCGAAAGAGGGAACCAATACACATAGTGTGGCTAGGGTACTCAACCATGTTCTACACTTCATAAACTTCCTCCTGGGAAATATTGTTAAGTCTCTAGGCTGAGCAATCTCAGTGCCAACCGAACAACTAAGAAACTTCTACGTTTTCGGGAAGCAGAAAGACAAGAAGTCCTTAGTGTAGCTTTTTCATCTCTACTCGTGACGTGAATCTCCTACGTTCATGATTCAGGAAGTAACGGGAGTCTCTGTCGCTCTTTATGTGTAACCCTCTTGTGTCGTTTGGTCTTGTTGCTTCGTTTTCCGTACCTAGCAAGTGGCTGCGACTTTGTAGTGATGTGAAACTTACGACCTAAACTTGGAAAAGGAAATGTGACAACCGGGATATGAATCCAGAAAAACAGCGGACAATCGCGCAGAAGGGAGGGCGGGCCGCACACGAAAAAGGGGTGGCTTACGAATTTTCAAGAGAAAAGGCGCAGGAAGCCGGAGAACGCGGGGGCTGGTTGTTAGTCAAAATCGAGCACATATGGCAGAGATTGGTCGGAAAGGTGCGCGCAGTGCCTTACGAGGTGGTCTCCCCGCAACCGATGAAACAGTTACTATCCCTGAGGCACAGGACATTGCTACACCACACGCAGTTAACAGATCGGAGTTGAGGAGCGGTGCCGAGGTTGGCAGTGGGACTGTCATGCTTCGAGCGGATCATAAACAAGTGAACTCATTGTTCCATCGATCGCCGAAGGAATGATGTTATGGAAGATGCTACAGACGATCGCATAGAACACGATAGTATGGGTGACGTATACCCCCCTGGCGCTCCAAACACGAGAAAATAAGGACCCGCAGAAAAAGGGGGAGAGTCTGCGGGTCCTTGCTAACCATTCCGACCGGGAGATGGTCGGGGTGGTCATGGGGCACGGACAGCTTTTATTCTATACAAAAACTGTGCCTTAAAAAATACCTCTTCGGTTGTATGAAGCTCACATAGGGTGCGAGGGGACGTATGTGAGGAGATGTTACTCCGAAGGTTCGGCTGCCTCCTGTCGATACCGTTCTCGCATAGTGTGATAATAGGTACGTCCGCGTTCATAACCCTGCTGGAATGTTTCTTCTTGATAAAAATGAGGTTCCCGCTGTTGCAGCACTCCGCTGGCATCTTCATAAGATTGGCCATGCAGGTGCATATCGAGCGCGGCTTCGAAGCCACGGCGATAGAGGGTTTTATCTTGTGGAAATTCTTCGACAAACCTGTCGGTAGCGGTCGCTTCGGCTTCTCCTAGACGTCTCCACCACTCTTCACGTGCTGCGTCAAAACTCTCAACATCAGCCTGAGTGAAGGCGCGTTGTATAAGGTTTACCTGCCCGGTGTCAGCCGGCTGAACAATCAGCAGCCACCGACCCTGACGGAGGGTATCAGCATAGACGAAGAAGTGGTCGGGAGGTATTGCGAGAATAGTTGCGTCCTGCACTGCGCCACCGATCATGCTTCCTGCGACGACGCCGAGAACGGTACCCAATGTTATCGTGCCCACCGCGAGGATAGGACCGACACCAGGAATGAAGAGAGTGGCCGTTGTTGCCCCTAATAAACCGCTGGCAAACCCAGCAATGGCACCCGCTATATGTCCGGCTTTGGCACCGCACGCACCCGGGGCGTCCGGTTCAGGAGTCGAGATCGTAGGTACCTGTGCGAGCGACGTTTGTGGCGCAAGAAGCATTATCTGATCTTTCGTCACACCAGCCGCAAGAATCTCATTCAATGCGGTCTCGGCGCTTGCCGATGAACGAAAAATTCCTATGAGTGGCTCCATCGCAATTCCTCCAGTTTTGATCGTTTGCTGCCGTCCCGTTGTGGATGCACTATCGAGGATTAGAGCAATATAGGTGCCACCAGCAATCTCTACCTCCAGCGTGTAGACATTCACAAAAAGTCATTTTATCGCGACAGAGTGTTGTAAAATCGCGACTCTGCTGTCACAAAAGTGGGACACCTCCGTCGTCAGTCCGTCGGGTACACTTGGGCGAGAGTGATCATCCCTCCTCAAGTTTACTAACGCTTTCTCAAAACACTCTCGAGTAGGTTTCCTATCGACATGTCTACCGTAATGTCGTATAGCCACTAAATTTCGCAGCTCTAGCGCATTTCCTCTTACTTACTTCCACACGAGAAAGGCCTTGTCCCTACTTCGAACTACGCAGTGGCATGTAAATTGCTCACTTGATGTGTTGTCCGTAAGAAAAAATTCTACCAATGACGGAGGTATGTTATGTTAAGTTGGGCAGTTACATTTCTTGTTGTTGCGCTGATCGCTGGAGTGCTCGGGCTGAGCGGAATCGCCGGTACAGCTACGCAGATTGCCTGGGTGCTATTTGTGGTCTTCCTGGTTCTGTTCCTGGTCAGCTTCGTCACAGGACGGCGATCGCCAAGCGTATAACGGTTGTGCCTACAGACGAGTCACAACAACATGAACAAAAAAAGGAGAAAGAACCATGGGCAAAGGATTTATTCTATGGCTGGCAGGGATCCCATTGAGTATCATAGCGCTCTTGTGGCTGTTCGGCGTTCTCAGCTAAGTACGGCGCAATGGTACAAGTTCCTGAGGTGCTCTTTGATTGTACCCGAGCAGAACCCACAACTTCGGTGGGCGCAGAAGCCTGCTATCTGATCGAACTGGAGGAGCTTCTGCTCGGGAGTACCAAGCGGTGCTGTCAAGAAGAATTGCGCAAGTGTAGCTATGAGATCATGATGTAAATATGAAATCCGCCGTTGATGACCCTGACCGTCAGGGGGTCAAATCGGCGTGCCTCCCAAAGGAACTTCCCAGGACAAGTCAATCTCGGTCTGTCGACAAAGTAGCTCAGGAACAACCTTCCCGTTGCGTACCACCCCCCCGTTCCAGCTTGAGCTGGAATAAAGAACCCCAGACTTCCGTCCTTCTGAGCGATCGTCTCCATCAAAATTTCTACGTCGTGCTCCTAATAGTTTTCCTCGGAGTACGTCGTAGGATGTCTCTATTTTTTATGGTTGTAGTGAATGTGAGACCGACGTCCCTTTACTTACGATAAGAGGAGAGATACGAAATCGGACCACATGAGATTGGCACAGTCCCTGACACAAATCCCCCCGCGCAGCCGTGCCGCCCCCCTTGCTAAAGGAGGCTTTTAGGTCCCCTCCTTTGTAAAAGAAGGGATAGGGAGGATTTCACAGAAAGTGCCACAGTGTACGAATCTTCTGTGGTCCGATTTAGACCTCGCGCCAGCTACTGTCCTCGGTCTTACTGTCGGTTGGCCACCTGAAGGTTGTTGATCACACTCTTCACTCCAGCGGTTTGCTGGGCGATTTCCACGGCCCGTTGCTTGGCTGTGGTACTTTCAACTACACCATTAAGAGATACAACGCCGCGGTTCGTATCTACACCGATAGCAGTCAACGTTTGCATCCCGCGTTCGGAGGCAAGGTTGGTTTTGACCGAGGCTGTAATACCAGCGTCATCAACGTTGGTACCTGCGCTTTTATTAGTGAGCGCCATACAACCGGAGATCAAAGCGACAACAACGAGCATGATTGAAAGCAGACGTGACACATAGTGCATGACTTGTTCCTCCCGCGAACTAAGAATTGTTACCGAGCTGTACAGCAACGCCTGTGCTATATGTGAAACGAAGGCCTACTGCGTTCACAAAAGAAGAAAGCGCCATCAGGTTCGGCAAGTGTAGGGAATTAACAACTATGGTATGAGATTTTGGCCACAGAAAAAGGCAAACTACTCACGACCGACGACTCATGATCATCGCCGTTCCGCTACCTGCTGTCCTTCGTGCGCGATAACTACCTCAACGCGGCGATTTTGCTGGCGTCCCGCTTCAGTAGTATTCGTCGTAACGGGATAAGATTCTCCATATCCTCTGGCCACAACGCGATCAGCGCTGATCCCATTAACAGCAAGAAAGTTACTGACAGCTTCGGCCCGCCGTTGCGATAGCTCTAAGTTATACGAATCCGAGCCGGTACTGTCCGTATAGCCTTCGATCAATAGCGTACGATCGGGATGCTCGCGCAGAAACGTTATTAAGGGTTCAAGATTTCGCATCGCTCCAGGTTTTAGTTCCGCTTTGTTGTACTCGAAGAGTACGCCTTCCTGGAGGGTCATAACTAAACCCCGCTCAGTATCTTTTGCTTTCAGAGCAGCAAGTTCTTGTTCCAAGGCTTGTGCCCGTGTAGTTGCAGCTACTGCCCGATCAGTCGCAGCTTGTGCACGGTCAGTCGCAACCTCGGTCTGCACCCGCGCCTGCTGTACCTCACGGGTTCGTGCATCTACGCGAATGTTCTCTCGTTGAGTACGGAGGTGTTGCGCTTCGTCCTCAGCCGCTTTTTGCTGCGCCACGGCTACTGCGATTCCGGCTTTCTGTTCGGTGAGGTAGGCCAAGTGGGAGGTTTCATCACGATCACCGTCGCTGTCCCAGGCACGCTCGGCCTGGGTCATCGTAGATCGCGCGTCACTCAACTGCCCGGGGGCATACCGCGCGACAATCGGATCTTGCTGCGCTTGCAGTAATGAGGATCGGGCACGGTCCAATGAGACAGGGCGTGCTCCAGCACAGCCGGCGATAAGCGCGATCATACTTACACCAGCGAGGGGCAAAACAATCTGTTTGTTGAGCATAGAATTCTCCTTCATTGCATCATTACGTCAATAACTCAATGATTTGATAACGCAATGTGTTATGGCGCCGTAGGTCGATTCGCCTCACTACGCAAGGCATTGATCGTCTTACGGACTTCCTCTGTATTCTTCTGGGCTTCTGCTGCATTCGCTCGTGCTTGGGCCAGCTGCGCGTCCGTCACCGCTTGCTCGGCTAGGCGACGGGCCTGATCGTATTCTTCCGCCGACAGGGCGCGTTGCGCACCCTGCGATTTTTCTTGCGCGACTCGCAATTCAGTCGGCGCGTAGACCGGCGCCTTACTCTCTGCCGCTTGCCGCACCGCTAACTCTGCCTGCGCGACAGCGGCCTCGGGTGGACGAGCGGAACTACAGCCGGTGGCTCCCAGAACACCACAGACCAATGAGAAGCTTAGCCACGGCGGAACGTGAGGGGAAAAGCGCATAGTTCAATCTCCTTCTCGTTTGACATCGGGTAAGAAGGAAGGAGCAATAAGAGAAGGGGGATGGGGGGACTCTTCTGCGAATGCTCCTTCATTCTCACTTCGTAGAGCGATTCTTGTGTTTCGAGATCACCTGTGAGACCTCAATTCACGCAATGCGTGTCTGATTTCTCACTTTTTGACTCGTGCACCCGAACCGCTCGCAAGATGTGATGCAGCAATGGTTGTGCCAGCATCATGGAGACACAAAAATCAATAGACAAAAGAAAAAATGTTCGTTGGTATGGATAATTTCCTACACGTGGTATGGAAATTTCCCCTACGAGATCCCACTACACGGCATCGACACACGGCCGAGCGCCCCTTCTCATGTTCCGCCTCTTGCATACGTTCAAATTTATGCCCTAAATGGAGAAATGGATTTCTATCTTAAACCGATGAAATGAAACACGCCCAAGGTAACGAGAGCTAAGAACACAAACGGAGAGAGTCGCTCTCAACTCCCAATATAAAAATTGTGTATACCTTTTGAACTTGGACCTGAACACTGTGAACTTGACACCTCACCCTAGCCCGGCGTTTTCACTACCGTCTCGACCGAATCTGATGGTCCTTGCTGCGAGTAGTTTTGTGACAGTGCTGGGCAGTCTCGTTCTTGTCGCCTGGCATCTCCGGATACTCTCACTTATCCGCATCCTACCGAACGACTCCGTGGTGGTTTACAACACGGCGCTGTGTTTTCTCTTGATGGGGATAGGGTTATATGCCGTGGCTGCCAAACGACTGTGGCTGGCCACGGTGAGCGGGAGTATTTCCCTGGTGATTAGCTTATTAACACTGAGTGAATATCTCTTCGGTCTCGATCTCGGCATCGATCAAGCGCTGATGATAAATTATGTCGAGGGACGCGCTACGTTTCCTGGTCGTATGGCTCTGACTACCACGATTGGTTTCATGTTGAGCGGTATCAGTATTTTGCTGATGAGTCGGGACGCCCTGGGCACAGCGGTCTCTCTGCGACGGACAGATGTTATCGGACTTGCGGGCACGATTGTCGTGGTGCTGGGCGTTATGACGATTCTCCTCTTCTTGACCGGTATGGAGGTATTTTACGGGTTGGGGAGGGTGGACCACTCCGTGGCCCTGCCTACTGCGGTCGGGTTTGTGGCGCTAGGCGTAGGGATCGCTAGCTGGTCGTGCAACGGAGTCGAGTAGTGAGTGTCAACGAGATACGTGGGCTGCCTTTCGTCGTTGCGGCCGGATGTATTACGGTCACGCTCTTGCTGTGGCAAGCCCTTTTGGTGCAAGAGCATCGCGGACTCGAAGCAACTATTGCCAGTACCGTTGCTCACGTAGAAAGTGAGATCCGCGCGCGTATGGCGGCTCGTATGCTAGCACTAGCACGTCTGGCGTCACGGCAGGAACGGTGGGAACTGCTCCCCCAGGAAGAATGGACAGCCGATGTTGCAACGATCGTGCGTGATTTTCCCGGATTCCTGGCGATTTCGTGGATTGACTCCTCGCTGCACGTGCGTTGGGTCGCGCCCCTGGCTGGCAATGAAGCGTTGGTAGGAAGCGAGATTACCACTGAACCTAAACGTCGGGCTTTGTTCGAGACGGTGCGCGAGACCCGCGCCGCCGCTGTTTCAGGGACACTCGATCTCATCCAAGAGTGATTGACCAGAACCTGAGCCTCGCGGGGAGATGCTCTCCATTTCACTGTAGCCGTAGCCTCAAGCCGACAGCCTTCCTTTTGCCTTCCGTTCTTCCCGGCATATCTCTTGCTGTGAATAAAGAGGAAAGGAAGGGTTATCTATGGGTCTACGTGCATATTCGCTTTTGGGTATACTAACTGTCGTTGCCTTGATGTTCTGGCTCTACGGTGGCGTCGCTGTCTCGGG
>JAYVFX010000545.1:0-2181 GCA_043772795.1 Deltaproteobacteria bacterium | reverse complement strand
CTCTCGTCGGAATGCCGTAATCGGCTTATCCTTGCTGGTGGACTGACCCCAGAGAATGTGGCTGAAGCAGCGCGGGCAGTCCGTCCCTGGGCGGTTGATGTTGCGAGCGGCGTCGAGTCCGCACCCGGTCGCAAAGATCCAGAAAAAGTACGAGCGTTTATTGCCAATGCCAAGACAACCTGATGCTGCTGGACATTTTGGGCCGTACGGGGGACGGTATGTTGCCGAAACCCTGATGCCGGCTCTGTTAGAACTGGAAGATGTTTATCGTCGCAGCCGTCGCGACATCACTTTCCAACGAGAGTTGCGAACGCTTCTGCAAGAGTACGTTGGTCGTCCAACGCCACTCACGTTTGCTAAGCGTTTGACTGAGCGTTGGGGTGGAGCCAAGGTGTACCTCAAACGCGAAGACTTGAATCATACCGGGGCCCACAAGATCAACAACACCATTGGTCAGGCGCTGCTGGCCAGGCAAATGGGAAAGAAGCGACTGATTGCGGAAACTGGGGCTGGACAACACGGGGTTGCGACCGCGACGGTCGCGGCGTTATTTGGACTTGAATGCGAAGTGTTCATGGGCAGTGACGATGTCGCACGACAGGAACAGAATGTGTTTCGCATGCGCTTGCTCGGTGCCAAAGTTCGTGAAGTGAAGAGTGGGACCCGAACTCTCAAAGATGCGATGAATGAAGCCTTGCGCGATTGGATTTCTCATGTTGCCTCCACTTTCTATATCATCGGCACAGTTGCCGGACCGCATCCGTATCCAATGCTTGTCCGTGACTTCCAATCGATCATCGGTCGTGAGGCCAAGAAGCAGATTCTACAAAACGAAAAGCGCCTGCCGGATTACCTCATTGCCTGTGTTGGGGGTGGGAGTAACGCTATGGGGCTTTTTGCTCCCTTTCTCAACGATTCCTCGGTGCGCATGATTGGGGTCGAAGCAGGTGGTCTCGGCGAAGGAGAAAATGCGGCGTCAATTGCTAGTGGGCATATTGGTGTGCTCCACGGCAGCAAGAGCTATGTGTTACAAGACGAGAACGGCCAGATCCGCGATACCTATTCGTTAGCGCCAGGGCTCGATTATCCCGGAGTGGGTCCGGAACTAAGTTATCTCAACGATCAGCAGCGCGTACAGTATGTCTCTGTGAGAGATGCTGAAGCGGTCCAAGCGATGCGTTTATTGGCTGAAACCGAAGGGATCATTCCCGCGCTCGAGAGTTCTCACGCGATTGCCTATGCCACGACGTTCGTGCCACAACTCCGCCGGAATGAAATTGTGATCCTCAATGTCTCAGGACGAGGCGATAAAGACCTCCAAGCGGTCGCACGCTTTCTCGGGACTGTTCACTAACAGTTATGACACGTATCGCAGATACCTTTGCTGCCCTGAAGGTCCGTGGCGAAGTTGCATTGATCCCCTATATCACTGCCGGCGACCCACACCTGAAGACGACCGAACAACTCGTTCTTGAGTTCATACGCCAAGGGGCGGACCTGATCGAGTTAGGCGTACCATTCTCGGACCCGATGGCCGACGGTCCGGCGAATCAGCTCGCAGCAGAGCGAGCGCTCCGGAGCGGCACTTCTTTGCGCCAGATTTTACACCTCGTCCAACGTCTTCGTCAGACTGTGACAGTACCCTTGATTCTCTTTACGTACTACAACCCAATTTTCCGTTACGGCGGAGCCCAATTTGCTGATGATGCGCGAACGGCTGGGGTTGATGGTGTAATCTGTGTCGATCTACCGCCGGAAGAAGCTGACGAGCTGAAGCAAGAGACCGACCGTACTGACCTTGATTTGATTTTTCTGCTCGCCCCAACGAGTTCTCTAGCACGTGCACGGAAAGTGCTCACACGCGCGCGCGGATTTGTGTATTACGTGTCCGTCGCAGGCGTGACGGGTATCCGCGACGCATTGCCTGAAGACTTGGGAGAAATGGTCCGACGCATTCGTGCGATCTCCCCGGTGCCAGTTGGTGTGGGGTTTGGCATTTCCTCGCCAGAACAAGCCGCACAGGTTGCTGCACTTGCTGATGCAGTGATTGTGGGTAGTGCGATCTCACGAATCATAGAAACATATAGTGAACAGCCTGACTTGATAGCTCGTGCTGGTGCATTTGTCGGAAGCCTGAAGCAGGCCCTCCGCGAAGCACGGCGTCCGCAGTCCGACGCTATG
>JAYVFX010000544.1:0-8403 GCA_043772795.1 Deltaproteobacteria bacterium | reverse complement strand
GGAGTTCGGCATTGAAGAAATGGCACCATCTGACCTCGCTAACGATCTACTAGAATTATCTCTTTATCGGAGCGAACTTGGCAACCTTTTACCCCAGTTATTGGAACAGTCCTCTGGTTTGCGGATGGAAGCTTACATTTCATTAGGGGGAACTGAAGTTGAAGTTCATGTCAACGGCCTGACAGACAACATCGAAAAGACACTTCCATCGCCGCTCGATTGCTGGATATCGGACACCGTCAACTCTGGGCAGCGGTCAGCAATCGTGATCGCCGGCCCGGCCGGTACCGGCAAGACCACTACTGTGATCCACGTTGTTCATGATCTGTTGCAGAACCACACGATACTCCCGATTCTCGTCATAGGGGCGGAGGTGAGTGATGACGAGACCAAGGATGTTCTAGAATCGCTCTGGTCCCGTACAGTGGGTAGTCATACACCTTTCGCGTTGCAACGGCTTTTGCCGATCTTGGCCCCCTTGATGAGAATCGTCTACATAGTTGACGGCTTCGACGAACTGCAGTCGAGGGGATCGTACAAACAACCCGAGGAGCTCCAGAGAAAGCTTTTGAGTCGTGTCCCCAACGCTCACTGCCTGATCGTAACCACCAGGGAAGAAGTGCTTCCACGGGGAGTGGCGGCTCTTCGAGAGTCCATCACCGAGACACTGCGAACTCTGAACTGGCCCCGGATCGTCTTCGTCCGGCCTGACGATCTAACCCCAGATGCTGCGAATTCGATGATTCTAGCCGTCATCAAAGTATCCTCCCAAGCTAAGAGCACTTATGATCAGCTGAGTGATATTTCGCATCGATTAGTAGAGCATCCGCTGTCGCTCGCCCAAGCGCTGCTGATTTTGGGCGACGGTGTCCGTCGTGGGTTCTCGAAGCCGTCTCAAGTGCGGACGGGATCCTTCCTGAGGGAATATGTTGACAAATGGGTGAGGCGGGAGCAAGAGAGCAAGGGGAGAATTCTCACGGAGGAAGCCGACAAGAAATATCTTTACCGGAAGCTGGCGGCAAAGCTGTTGACAGGAACCTCTGACCACTTTTGTTACGCCGACATAGATGACGCAATTGGCAAGGATATTAAGGGTGAATATAGAGAGATCTATAAGACTGAGTTGCGTCAAACTGGAATTATACAATTCACGAACAATTCTACCGATACTTTCAGGTTCTCCTCGGAGCTATTATTCTCGGCTTTCGCGGCTGACGCTATTTCGACCGATTTGAGCCAAAACGGGCAAGATATCGACTTCTTCATCTTGGGCCGGCGGCTTTGGGCTAACGCACATCTACGAGAGGATCTAGTAGCCGCATGGCTCGGATCATGCCTTGGAAGCGTGCCTCAATTGGAACTACAGTTGTCTCAGGTATTGAGGAAGACACGCAAACTGCGGTTCCGCAAGTTCGGGATTCATAGATACCTTGGGGCCAATGTCTTCCGGTTACTACTCGAGTGCCGGCGCGTTGGCCAGGACGTAATCCTGGACGGGGAAGACCTTTCGGGGCTAGACTTAACTCACTTTTCATTGGGGCGCCGCGCCGACGGCGCTGCTATACGATCGCTTGTGATGCGGAACTGTAACCTTCGCCTTTCGACGATGTCCTGTTGCGATCTTAATGGCATAACCTTTGATCACTGCGATTTGAGGCGCACACAATGGTCTCACTGCAAGATTCAAGGTGGGAGTTCTCCTATCGCTCCAACCTGTCAATTGGAGGACTCGATTGGGTGGGACACCTTGAAGGGTGATTCCCCCTCCCCCACTAATGCACCAAAACATTCTTACGACACTTTGGTGAAGTTTACTCCTCCGGGAATGGTGCCGCTTCCACCATGGAAAGGCTCAATGAATCCGTGGATTGTTGGCGGGCCAAGGCAGGTCTCACTGTCTATCGAAGGTCTATATATTGACCAAGAAGAACTGCAGAACTCGACTTATGCGGTATTTATCAAAAACATCCATCGCTGGATGCCGAGGCAAGGGCGAACGTTGACTGGGAATCCGTACTACTTGTACTTCTGGGGCGCTGACGGCTCCCTTCCAGACGCGAAGCATGCAAGCGACTGGGATCGTCGCCTGGTTGAGGAGCAATGCGCTGCCTATGTTGGCATAACCGCCGCAAAGGAATGTGCGGCGTGGCTAGGGAAGCGGTTGCCGACTGAGATGGAGTGGCTATTTGCAGCTAACCTCCAGGATCCAGGGTCAAAGCTTAACGGACTCGCTGTTCCCGACGACAAGCGGCCGAAATGCCTCGACATGCGGGTTCGTGAGTGGGTCATGAACGAATGGCCCGTCGATGGAGAGTATGAAGAAGGTTCACGGCGCACAACCGACCACAGTATGGGTCCTGGCCACGCGTGTTGTAACCCCTGTACCGACCTCGGGGTCATGCCACCTGCTGGCGTTCCCGACTACGGTAAAGAGTACCGCCAATATGTCAACGGACGCTATTCCAATCGAGTCCTACGGGGTTCGTCCGGACAGTTACCAGACGATAGGTCTGAGCGGTTTTCCCGAGTAGTCGTTAGTGGTTACGCGGTGAATCCCGATGGTGGATTCCGATGCGCTGTTGACTACGCGTTTGTGGACAATCATGGTAATACGTTTTTGGATACCGCGGATGTATTGGAATCATTCGATCAGTGAGCCGACGCCCGCGCGAGTGTGATTCCGATGCCGGTTAAGACGATAGATCCCACAGCAATTTGATACGTCGAACGATCCGGCGGCTATTCATGGGTAGTCGATAGTCGACAATTTCGAAGAGAAAGAAGATATCTATATGCTTTCACCAGCCGAAGGGCTCCTGCTGATAACTAGTTACGCCCTGGTATTGTCGTTGATTGTTTTCCTAACGAAAGGAAGAGAGCGATCTTCCGACGACTTCCTGCTTGTCAAGCGCCAGTTGGGCGTATTCCGCGGCGCTCTGAGCATCGCTGCGGCGTGGATTTGGGCACCGGCCGTTTTCATATGTTCGCTGAAGTCGTTCTCGCAGGGCCTGCCGGGGATCTTCTGGTTCACGGTGCCGAATATCCTGTGCTTCTTTACGTTCACGCCTCTTGCTGTCCGGCTACGTCGGCTATTCCCGCGAGGCTATACATGGCCGGACTACATTTGGCTGAGATTTGGGGGGAATAAAACTGCGCACCTAGTGTCGCTCTGTGTCTACTTCGGCTACCAAATGGGAGCAATTATCATCAATTGCCTCGCAGGAGGCGCTCTCCTTCATCTGCTAACCGGCATTGAGCTTTGGCTGGCGATTATTGCCATGGCTAGTGCCGCCTTGGGGTATTCACTCATAAGCGGCTTCCGGGCAAGCGTTCTGACCGACGTAATTCAGATGATTATCATACTCCTCATTGCGATTGTTTTGGTGCCGTGGGTCCTCAGCAAGGCTGGGGGCCTTACTACATTGGCAAGTGGGCTCGGCGGCGAGAGTGGCAAGTTCACTAACATACTTGATCCGTTCGTCGCATACTCGTTCGGCATCGCGACCACTTTTGGTCTCATATCAGGGCCGATCTCGGATCAGATGTTCTTTCAACGAGCCTTCGCAGCAAAAGCAAGGAACGTCGCCAAGATCTTCATATGGGGCGGTCTTGTCTTTGGCGTCGTTCCGATAATTCTTTCTATCCTTGGATTCATCGGCGCCGCCCCTAGCGTTCGGTCGCAGTTGAATATCTCTGATCCTCAAATGATTGGGCCCATCGTGGTTGGCCATTTCCTCCCGAAGTGGGCGTTGATGGCTTTCTGCGTTATGGCATTTGCTGGGCTCTCGTCGACGCTCGATTCAGCCTATTGTGCGGTGAGTTCCCTGGGCAGTATCGATATTTACAGGCGCTACGTCCGCCCTGACGCGACCGATAAAGAGATGATTCGTGCTGCCAGGATTTCAATGCTTCTCTGTGCGGTTTCGGGTGTAGCGATAGCACTATTGGGTCCACAACTACTGTGGGTGTTCCTGATATACGGCGCACTTGCATCGGCTGCGCTTTTTCCTACGATTTTTAGCCTCTATTCTTCACGAATCAGGGCGAGGGGAATGGCCTGGGCTGTAGGACTTTCGCTGCTATTTGGCACTCCGCTCTCAGTTTATGCCAACGTCAAACAGGATGCCAATCTAATTGTGCTGTCGGCAGTAATTAGTGTAGCAATTGGCCTTGTCGTGTGCATCTTCGACATTTTGGTGAGCAAAGAAGATTTCAAGTTTCCTAGGGCACAAGAGGCACCGATTGGCGCGGGCGACTAGGAAGGGGGCAATGAGAAATGTGTCGTATTGCTTTGGTTCATAACGCGCCAACTCTGGCAGCAGAGGAGGTACATGCACTCCAGTGCAACGGCGGGAATCGCACTGGCCAAGTGTGGGCGAGGGGTGGATCTCGAATTTTCTTCAGTCGGCTCGACGTGACAACGACTGATCTGGCAAATGAGTGCCTACCGCTTGCGGGCGAGCATTTCGAGATCGTGTATAACGGGGAGGTGTTTGGCTTTCGCGGTGAAAGATTCTCGGAGTCGCCGCATCCGAGTGACATTGATTTTGCGTTGGATATTCTCGAAACGTACGGAATTGAGGCGTTTTTTCGGTCGGCGGATCTCCAGGGCACATTTCTGATTCGAGAGCTGGCCACCGATGACCTCTACATTCTCGCCGACCAACTGAATACGTGCGGCGCATTCTATGCAGCTCATGCAGCGGTTTTCGTTTTTGGCCAGGAGGTGGCCGTTGTCGATCAGATACTTAAACTCATCGGCGCTCCTCCAGATGTTGCGATTCATACTCTGCCGAATGGAAGTTACCTGCGAATTAACGTGCGACACAGTGTCGTGCGACCGCAATCTCATTCTATCCGAAGCTATGGAGCCAGGGTGTTCGAGGGCAACGATCCGAGTATTGGCGATTTTTGGCTGCGGTGCGAGGAATTGCAACGAAACATCTTTGAGTCGACGATACGTCGGTTGCCGCAACGGGGCCCGATTGCGATTCTCTGTGGTGGCGGCGTTGACAGTTCATGCATCGTGGCAATCGTTGTTAACCATCTCCGACGTGTTCATGAGTTGGATCGTCTTCGCATCTATTGCTTTAGTTCGAACCTAAAAGAAGTGTCGCCCGAGGCGGACGACTTACTAAACACACGCGCACTCTTGGACCAACTTAGAGTGCCCTCGGGTACTCTGGTGATAGTGGGAGAGAATGAGCGTTCTCGCCGCTGGCTCTACGAAACGAAGGTATTTTGCGACGTACCGCGGCTCATAACGCCGAACCCGGTTTTGAATACACAGGTGAGACACTCGGTTCGGATGTCCCTTGTATTAGCCGAGATCGTCAAGGCGGATCCCGATGTTCGGGTGGTGTTAACAGGCGATGTGGCCGATGAGGTTTTCGCTGGCTACCACTCGATGCGAATTGATGTCAAATCAGCTGGTGAACTGGCGGACAGGGTGAAGATGAAGCTCCAGGATTTGCCGCTCAACGATGCAGCTCGGTTCACTCTGGCAAGCCTCTATGGAACCTGTGCATTGATAAGGGATCTGGAACTGGCTCCGCTCCTGACGTCAGCCGGAGTCGGACTCACACACTTCGCCGGGATGTCACAAGAGAACCTTCTCCAGTCGCTGGATGGAATAGACGGACCCCTTCGCGACGAAATTTCAGACGTGCTTCGTCGGCTTCATCCCGTTGAGATCCGAACCCCTTTCTCGTCTCATGATGTCCTGAAGGGTCTTCAGTCTGCTCACCCAGATAGTTTAGTGGGTTCGTTCGACGGACGGGTGATGCCAAAATTCCTGCTGAGGGTTGCAGCCCACAGGCTCGGCGTTCCTGGCAAGATAGCCTCGCGAGGAAAGATCCCTTTCAATGAAGGCGGAAGTGGCGTGAGAAATGACGAGAGAGACGATGTCGAGCGCAGAGCTGCAGCCAGCTGGGGCGGCTTTGGAGAGCATGAGGCTGAGCGCCTCTTGTCAAGTGAACAACTGGCCGTCCTTCTCCGGCTCAACCTTTTGCCATTCGCGGTCGATGGTGACAGCGTGTCATTTGTTGCTCATGGGCACTACGAGCAACTGGCCGTTTACCAAGCTGCTCGGCGAGTTGGCCTTGATCGTCTGATTAACGATGGATCAACCTTTAGGCCGTGGATGCCTGATTGCGTGTATTCAACCGACGAGGTCCCCGGAGCATACGTACCACGTCGGCTGTTGGCCTATGATAGTTCAAGCGGGAGTTTGATGGAGGCTGGTTATGATGGTTGAAATCTTCGAGATTGATGACGATCTCAGCATTTGTAGGCAGTCCGGCGGCTTCCAGTACGAGGTGCGCGGATGTGTGCGGCGGGAAGTCTTGATAGACCAGGGAAGGTTTTGCTTCGGCATTGTTGTTTCCGGTTCGCTGACCATCAACGGCAGTGTTTGCGGTGCGAATGAGTTTGTTGCCGGAGCCGGTACGTATTTTTCGCTCGTAGGCGGGTCTCTGTCGCCCCAGCAAGACTGTTCGGCTTTGGTAGTTCTGGGAGGCGGAAACTCTCCGCTTGCGATGATAGGGGGGCCAGTTGAACGAGTGGGGCGCCTAAGGTATGTAGACGGATGTTCGGATACGCTTTTGATTCCGCCATCTCGGCTCGGGGAGCCGTGTTTGAATCTTCTCCACATGCCCGTTGGAACAAACCAGAGAATGCACTTTCATCCTTCTGACCGGGTGGGAGTCATCCTTCGTGGGCAGGGCGAGTGCATCACGGACCAGTGGATGAAGCCGTTGCGAGCGGGACAAGGTTGGCTGATTCCCGAGATGACCAATCACTGTTTCCGGACTGACACCTCGCCGATGGATGTAATCGCCTGGCATCCGGACTCCGACTACGGGCCGACGGAC
The DNA here is from genome assembly GCA_043772795.1 of Deltaproteobacteria bacterium. Classification (GTDB taxonomy): domain Bacteria; phylum Desulfobacterota; class Binatia; order Bin18; family Bin18; genus VGTJ01. The sequence continues at coordinate 1,531 of JAYVFX010000544.1, read as the reverse complement.
GAGAACCACCCAATGATTAACCGAACGTGGATCAGGGCGAAGAGCTGACTCCCGGCTAGAGCCAAGGTATTCCCGGCGCAATCTACCCCGGAGCTGACTTGGGCCAACAAGATCACTTCAAGGCACGCACCATGAGCGTCTCCACTATATTTTCAAATGGGGGAAGAGCGGCAGGTGAGGTCGACTCAGGGCCTTGATGCGTGGAGGCACCGCTGGGCGAGCGCCAGCTTGAGGTGATGGAGCAGCAGCGCCCCGCGCCAGCTTCTCTTCCGGCCGGATCGCCATCATTCCAACATTCAATACCCATACTCCGCCACCGCCCCTGATCCTGCGGTTTCAGTTCAACGCCCGTTCTCAACCCCGTTTCCGGGTCGGCGGTCCCCCTGGCTCCGGCAGCCACGCCGGAAACGGCGATGAGAACTTAGGCGTTCCCGTGTTCTTCGAGTTTTTATTCGCATTCCTCTCAAGTACTTACCCGATTCCCACCCCGCCAGCCGCCAAACTAACCAGTACACTAGGGCCGCTATGTCATCCGCTCGTCGCAAAGCCGCCTCCCGTGCCAACGGGAAAAAATCCCATGGGCCTGTTACGCCCGAGGGCAAAGCCCGCTCAGCCGCTAACTCCGTCGCCCGTCACGGCCTCGCTTCTCTAGACCGCGTCACGCACGCCGTTTGCCTCAAAAACGAAAACCCCGCCGAATTCATCCTGTTACACGAATCAAACGTAGTTGACTTCGCACCCACCACCACCGCCGAGTACCTCACTGTCCACGAAATCACCGTCTGCCAGTGGCGCCTCCATCGCGCCCGGGCCATGGAAGACGCTCTCCAAGACAATCAGATGGACCACATGACGAACGAGGTCGCCGCCACCTACGAATCCACTGATGAGGCCACCCGCGCCGCCCTCGCCTTCCGTAAGCTCGCCCAAGACTCGCCCACTCTCCCCCTCCTCCACCGCTACGAAGCCCGTCTCACCCGGCAAATAGACCGTTGCATCGCTCGACTGGACAACTTACGAGCGCAACAGCACCGGCGCCACCAAGAAGTCGAATTACAGGCCGAACCTAATCCCAATAACGGACACCTTTATGACCCGCAACTTCCAGAACACCCACCCACCAGCGCAGCGCAGCCGCCTCCGGATCGCCGCGAACAACCCGAATCCGTCATCGTTACCCCTGAGCAAACACCCCAAATGGACCGAATTCATCTACATACTCAGCAAAGCGATCCTGACCCGTCATCCGGACTTCCGCCCGCCCCTCCTCGAGCTGCTTGACCAAGCCGACTTATTGTAGGGCAGGCTTAAGCCTGCGCGGGACTTCAGTCCCGCCGTTCCGTTTTTGGGCCTTTGCCTAGTTTATGGTGAGTAACACAGCTTACTCCGAGCGGCTTACCGCTCTTGCGCCTTTGCGTCTTTGCGTCTTTGCGAGATTTTTTCTCGTCTTCACCGTGAGTAACACCCGCCACACCATCGACGTCGTCGCCTTCGCGCGAGACCGCCTCGCCTTCGAGCCAGACCCCGACCA
>JAYVFX010000543.1:0-3660 GCA_043772795.1 Deltaproteobacteria bacterium | reverse complement strand
AAGCGCAAGCCCGCGCCGAGTCTGCAATAGCATAATGCCAGACCACACCATCGAAGCGCAGGTAGAAAATCTCAACGCCCAAGACCCTGAGCAACTGGGGCGCTGGATACATCTGCATGTGTCCCGCGTGGGGGATGAGATTCCGGCTGATCTTATTTTCAAGCGCAGACGCCGTCATCTTGCGCCGCGGGCTTTGGAGTTCACTCACGAGGGAGCCAGGAAAATGATCGACCTGTTGCAGAAGGGTTTGGACAGAAACCTGCCCGGCACAATCCTTGCCGTGGTGTATGGACACGAGGAACTATGAAATACGAGCCAAACGACCAGCGGCGCGTATTCATGGGCATGGCACGGCCTGACCAGTTAGCTACACTCTGGGATCAAGATGCTTATTTTCGCGGTGAACTGGCAAAGAAAGATATACAAGTTATCGCTTTGCAGGATGACTTGAAATTTATCAAAGGTGAACTGGCGGGCATGGGCAGGCGTAACACAAGAGATGAAACCCTAACCACAACGCAGAAATTCAATTCCATGATGGAGAGGCGTTTTGTGTGGTGGGTTTGGTATCGAGATCGTGTGCTCGCATCAACACTTTCAGCCGTCCACACGCTGATCATTATGGCAATCTTATATCTTGCGTTTGGTGGGCGTTTGCCATGAGCGCAATCTACCGCCCCGGCGAGTCCTACATGGGACAGCACGTAAAGGCGCACAGACCGCGCGCCAACCTGAATACGCTTATTCATTCCTTCAAGCCAGCGCCGCGCGCCTTCCTGCCTTCTGCGATCCTGCTTCAGCTAAAACTATTCCCGGACATATCCTTCTGGCAGGGTGACATCAATTGGGACGTGATGGCAAGCAAGACAGACACGGTAATTATTCGGGCGGGCCAGAACCTATGGCCGGATCTAAAGTTTCGGCGCAACTACACCGAAGCGAAGAAGCGCGGGATGCGGCGCGGCGTGTATTTCTTCTATGACGACCGCGTTGACCCAGGCAAACAGGCGGCGCTACTCATTAGCCTTCTGAACGAGTTAGGCTTGCCCGAAATGAAAGCCTATGTCGATTGGGAGAACAAATACGGCGGCGCGTTCGGTGGTTTGCGGAACGTGGTTGCTTTCATGCAGGCGGTTGAAGCGGCTCTTCCTGTGGTGGTTGGTTTATACAGCGGATATTATTTTTTTAGGGAGAACACAAACCCCATAACGCACGCGGCGCAATACAGCTATCTAAAGACGCGTGAGTTGTGGCTGGCCTTTTACGCCTCTGCATCACAGGTACTGATCCCCGCGCCCTGGACAGTGCTCACACACTGGCAAGCCGGAACGCCTGATTGGGGCAGTGACTACGGGGTAGCTACTCGTGAGATTGACATCAATTACGCCAATATGACTATTGCAGAATTTGAACAGAGATACCCGATAGCAGTTATTGAACCACCACCTAATGGAGAGCCGATGGAAACCTTTTACCTAACCGTCAAGACCGCCGAACTCAACATCCGCAGCGGGGCGGGCACGAACTACCTTATCACAGTCCCGAAGGGGCTGAAGGCCGGGGATAAGGTGCAATCATCGCAGCGTGTAACTCTGCCTGATACGAGCGTATGGTATCGGATAGACAAGATCACGCGCGCGGGCTTACCAGTCCCTACCACTGGCAACGGGTGGGCGAGTAGTGGCATAAACGGTTCGCTGATGACGTTGGACCAGGCGGTTCCAGATCCGGCGGTCACGCTGAAGCATACGATCAATGTATACAGCGATGGCAGCATCCAGGTAGACAATGGTCCAGTTATCCCATAGGGTACAGGTGTTTTCGGATGGGGCGGTTGCCTATGATACCAGTCCGAGTCGTATCTATTGGAGAGTCCGGCATGACGCTACCCTATGGCGTCCGAATCTTCCAGAAGTTTTTCCCTTCCTCCCGTCGCACACCACAGCCATGAACCGAAATATTCAATTGTTATCTAAGGCAATCAATCCTGAGATGAGCGGGCAGAAATGGCGTTCGCTCTATGGAGATACAACTGCCTTCACGAACCATCAAGGCTATGGGAAGGAAGACGATCCGCGCGCCGATTTCGTAAACGGCCTGGATATCGGCGCACCATACCCCAAGCAAGAGGCGCTCGTGTGTGGTGGTGCCATCCTGACCCAAAAATATATTGATGGTGAGTATCTCTACCCTGAATACATCAATGGCAACCTGCCCGCACTGAGTGTGCAATGGGTTGAGGATAATCTAATGTGCTTCGATGCTGTGACGGTGGATGGTGGTCTGGGTGGGTCGATCATCATTCGCCGATTCCCGCAGGGGGACGGTGAGCGGGTGAGAATATTGTTACTCGCTTCGAAGCCGATCAAGATTGCCTTGAGCAATGTAGAGCGAGTTTACCCGCCGTTTCCGAGTGCTTACAGGTATCCATGACTGAAACCCTCCTGACCAGCGCGCTACTCGAACCCGTAACCGTAATCACGCATAACAACTATAAGACGGTGATTCTACGACAAGGCAGGAACGCCATCACGCTAACAAATATTCAAATCTCGAAGCTGGGTGACTTGTATTTTCAAGCCATCCGCACGCATGAGGAACGCAAACGACAACTGGCGCACGAACTCGAAGCCGTGCAAGTGGAGGCGGTGCAAGAGGAACAGAAGCGGAAGAAGAAGCAGGCGGTACGGAGTGATTAGGGATTAGCAGTGAATATCAGGCTGGCAGAACGGTTCGGTGAGACGTTCCCCTGTCAGTCTGTGGGGAGCTATTATTTAGGTTATTGATGTATAATGCAAGCAGTAAGCAACAACACAGCCACACTCACCGGAGTCGTGGCTGTGTTGTTATAAGGAGATCAACATGCCCAGTAATATATTCTTCATCCTTGCAGCCATCTCGTTTGGGCTGGCAGCATTCAAGGTATCCAGTCCAATAATTGACTTCACGAACCTGGGGTACTGTCTCGTGACCATCGGCGTGTGGCTGGCGTAATGACAGACGTACATTTCTTCGGACTGTCAGCTATTGCATTCGGGTTTGGTGCCGCGGATGCTTTCATGGCAGCCAGAAAAGACATGGGCTGGGTGTGTGTTGGCTTCTGCCTGCTCATGCTAGGCATATGGTTAGGATAGGACTATGGACACAATAAGACCAGCACCAAAACCTGAGAGTACATCACACCTGCGCACACTTTCCAATGGGGCCGTGTACGATATGCAGCGCAAGAGGATTGTGAATAGCAAGAACGTAACCACGAAGATCACAACCGAGAATGCAGTTGCGTACCAGTCGCAGCGCGTGGAATTGAAGCGCGCCGCGCTCGCCAAGGCCGCGAACGCCGTTGCTGCCCAGGGTGGAAGCGTGGATGGGCACCAGATGCAGGGTGATTGGGCCTATGTTGAGGCTATCGGCGAAGCAATGACTATGAAAGCACTGACTATCAACGATCCGAAGGCGGTTGATGCGGCGCGCTTCATCTTCACCGAGACGGGTATAAGCGAGAAGCAGGCGCAAGCCGAACAGCAGACCGATGACCCGTTACGTGTGATCGGTTCGCTCGCGCTGGAGTTCATCAAGGCAAAGCTACACGCAGGATAATAGGTTGTGACAATGTAAGTTATAGCAACCAATACTTACGTAAACGGCTATATACGTAAC
>JAYVFX010000542.1:0-2257 GCA_043772795.1 Deltaproteobacteria bacterium | reverse complement strand
ATCTCGCAGCACCGATGTTTTCAATCACACCCACGCTATATGCAACAAAACCGACTACTGCGGGTGACCTGTCAATTGAACCAGCGCTTTTACTGGGATTCTTCGAAGACATATTGAACGTTGGAGTTGGGTTCACCTTGACTGGCCCTCCCGGAGAAAAAGGGAATGTTTTTCTGCTTATGAGTATAGGGACAGGATTCAGCTTTTAAATAACATGCTTCCCGGCGGTATCTTAGGCAGCACGTTATCCTGAAAATACGGAGAATCTACGTCTGAATCTACATTTGAGAGATACAAGAAAAGAGCTTAGAGCCATCATAGTCGGGCCAAATTACGAGTTCCCTGGATCTACATACACCATGTCTGAGAGGAAAGTGTCGTGTTGGTTCTGCTACAAGCGACGCGTTAAAGGAACGGTGCAGGCGCGTGCACTACGGTGGGTTGATCCGTCGAAGCAGCAGGAGTAATCTTGCTCCAGAATTTTCCAATGGAGTGGTTCTTCTCGATGTACAGATTATTCAAGGGTGTTGTCTGACGACGGTAATTCATGAATGACTCGTGGAAGTGCCTCAGAACATTCGGATTGTCATTGGCTTTGATGGCCATGGCATCTTGTGCTGATGTCGAGCAAAAACTGACTACCACCTCTCAATCCCCTCAACGGACAACATCCATTCAAATTACAACGGAGGCTGAGCTGCTTGAAGTCGGTTACCAAGAAAGGATTAGCAAATTCCTGTCTGATAACAGGCGCGCTGCACATTTCTTGGGAAGAAACGATATCAAGATAGCCTATGAGCTGTTTCTCCAAAAGAAGCCGAACGAGGAGCAGGACGCGATTGTTATTGTGTCAGGGCGGACAGAAAGTTATGTGAAGTACGACGAATCGATTTACGATCTATATCGGAATGGCTATGCCGTCTTCATCTACGATCACCGAGGGCAAGGTTTGTCCGATAGGATTCTTCCAGGCGCCGACAACTATGAGAAGGGCTATGTCGAGCGATTCGACGACTATGTTGAAGATCTCGACACGTTTATCGAGAGAATTGTTCGTCCGGAGAAGCCTCGCCGTATTTTTCTGCTTGCCCAATCCATGGGTGGTGCTATCGCATCGCTTTGGGCGGAGCGTTACCCAAAAGTTGCTCACGCGCTCGCACTAAGTTCTCCCATGCATCAACCAACCTTGATCGGTGGCTACCGAGGTAGTCGAGGGGCGTGCCGAACGCTCGTGCCTCTCATGGGGCAGTTTAGGCCGACCGCGTATGCTGGAGGCGGACCCTTTCATTTCACACAGGATGACTTTCAAGCGAACGACTATACCCATAGTGTCGTTCGCTTTAATCGTTTTCTTGACGCGTTTGATAAGCATCAAGAGGCACGGGTTGGTGGGCCGACGTGGCAGTGGGTGCATGAGGCTTGTCGTGGTGCCATTGAATCGGTCACCAATGCCTCTGAAATACAAATACCCGTCTTACTCTTGCAGGCAGGGTCGGACAGTGTCGTGGATCCGCAGGCACAGGAAGAGTTTTGCGACAACTTGGCTCGTGGAGGCAAACAGACATGCAACGGGGGCGGCCCTGTCGTAATTGAAAGGGCGAAACATGAGATGTTTATTGAAAGTGACGAGTACCGAAGACCAGTGCTCGAACACATTCTGAATTTTTTCAACCAGGGCAGCAATTAGAACCGATTCCAGGAGGTGCACTATGAGTATCACTGTGAATCGTGCAATTCTGCAGCAGGTCATATTATGTGCGGTCCTCGCCGTAATCATTGCTGCCTTTGGCGGGTGTGCATCTAATAACAGGAGTCTCCGTGGTGGAAGTCAAAATCTGAACGCTAAGGTAAATTTAAACTTGGTTGAAAAAAACGATGCACGGAAAAAAAATGAAAGTGAGGAAAGCGCTAAGGGGGGAGGAAAGGCTACGGAGGAAACCGCTTTCATATTTGTCGAGCAAGTCAGTGCCGACATTGACGGCACGTGTTCCGGAAAAAATGACTGTTCTCATGAGCAGATTACGTATACAAGTCCGATTTGCGGCAGCAAGGGTATCGCCATAGAATGCCCCGGCAATGCAGATCTCTTCATTGTGGAATTTGATGACAGCGGCCGGCTATATCATAGGGAGCAGATGGAGAATTTTTTTAAATTTTTGAATGACGAATTATCACCTAAGGATAAGGATGACTGCAAAGACCAATCTCCTAAGAGCAAGGAAGACACGACCGAATGTTTCAATGATGTTAGCTTAAT
>JAYVFX010000541.1:0-13024 GCA_043772795.1 Deltaproteobacteria bacterium | reverse complement strand
CACAAATGACGTGCCGTAGCGCATCAGGCAGAGGACCAACATGGCCATAATGGCGCCCGGCAATTCTGGCAGACCTATCTCTCAGCCTTTCAGCATATTCACTCGCAGTTCACTCACATTATAGAAAGTGAGGATACCGCAGTGATGGAGTGGACTGCGCAGGGGGCTCTGTCAAATGGTCGCCCGCTCACATATGGCGGCGTCTCACTGGTGGAGCATGAAGGCGAGCAGATTCGCCGCTTTCGGACCTATTATGATTCGGCAGTGTTTTTACCGCAGGGAGCAAAGAGCTAGAGCGACAAAGCGCGCGCATGGCTAAGGCGTTTGATTATAGCCTGGACTACACGACGATGAATTTTCGTCAGTGGCCAGAGTTGTATCGCATCGGCAAAGGCGAACAAGGGGTGTTACTTGTCGAGCTCTATAAAAGTGAGATTCTTCCCCACTGGCGCTTCAAAACGCCTGTCATTGCCCGTCAGTCGGCGGCTAATATTTATCGCTTATTTCTCGCCTATAAAGCGAACCATGACTCTGTGGGCATGGATATGGCATGCAAGTTCTTGCAGATGGGCTACGCACGCGCACGTCGCTATGCCAATCATGCCAGTGGGCGCAAGTACGATGCTGCCACTGGTGCACTCTTGCCACGTCAACCTGATGCGAGCAAGGCAGCGGCCGCGCAGGCGTTTTATAGTTACTGGCAACAAGTGCGTTCAGATTCCGCATATCAGCAGGGGTATCGTCGCCACCAGCAACATTATGAGAGGGAGTAGCAGATGATTACTGCGGTTATTTTTGACATTGATGGGACATTAGTCGATTCCGTCGACCTCCATGCTGCCGCCTGGGCGGCGACGTTCGCGAAATACGGTAAGACGATCGATTTCACTGAGGTTCGTCGGCAGATCGGCAAAGGTAGCGATCAATTGCTGCCGGTCTTCTTCTTGTCCACAGAACTTGCAGAGTTTGGCGAAGAGATGGAGCAGTATCGTGGCGAGTTGTTCAAGCGCGACTACCTCCCGCATGTCAAAGCCTTTCCGAAAACCCGCGAGCTGTTCGAGCGAATCACGCACGAGGGCCAACATATCGTGCTGGCGTCATCAGCGAAGCAAGATGAGATAGCGGCGTACAAAAAGCTTGCGCACATTGAGGACCTGGTGGCCAGCGAAACCTCAGCTGACGAGGTGGAACAGTCGAAGCCGCCCCCCGATATTTTTGCCGTGGCATGCCCAAGTTGGGGAATCCCCCAGTCGAGAACCTTCTGGTTGTCGGTGACACGCCCTACGATGCGGAAGCCGCCGGCAAGCTGAACCTGCGTACCATTGGCGTACTTTGTGGCGGATGGTCTGAAGAAGCCTTACGCAAAGCGGGCTGTGTGGCGATCTCTCGTGATCCGGCGGATCTGCTGGCACATTATGAAGAGTCGCCGCTGGGGAGAGAGAGATCAACGAATATCGGGCGGCCTTAACGCTCGCTGCCTCTGCTGTGAGCATGCCTATGCTAGAGTTCCAGATATGGCACTCCCCTCAGATTCTCACCCTTTGGCTCCCCCCCCGCGCCCTCCGTATCATCAGTCTCAGACGGTCGAGGACGTGGTGCAACAGAATATCAACACGATTATTCAATTGGATAACGCGGCGCGCGCCCAGCGCACGGTGACGGATCGGGTTGTCGACACCATTACCGCCTTCTGCGGCTCGCTCGCCTTTGTCTGGGTGCATGCGTTGTGGTTTGGGGGGTGGATCGGAGAGAATCTCATCCGCGGGTCTAAGGACTACGGGACAAAACCCTTGCAGCTACTGGAAAAGTAAAAAAATATCTTGGAATAACAAATACTTGGAAAAATCACTCCGAGGTTTTGTCCCAAAGTCCTAAAGGTTTTGATCCCTATCCCTTTCCCCTGCTGACGCTGATCGTCTCGTTGGAAGCGATTTTTCTGTCCACGTTTATTCTGATTAGCCAGAATCGGGACGTGCGCCTCAGCGAGCGGCGCAGTCAGTTAGATTTGCAGATCAATCTGCTCACCGAGCGGGAGAACACCAAAATGCTGACGATGCTCAAGCAGATCGCGGACAAGGTGGGAGCCGATGTCAGCCAAGATCCGTCGCTCACCGTACTGGAGCAGGTGACGGAGCCGGCAAAGTTAGTGGAGCAGATTGAGCGGACAATCGCGACGGCAGAGCAAGAATCGAAGCCGCAACCATAAAACACGCCGGGTTCCAATGTACAGAGCGAAGATCACAAAGAGCATGTGACCGTGGTCCGCGACGCGGTGAAGAAGATTGAGAGGATCTCTCTCGCAGCGCAAATATCACAACTGGAGAGATGCTCACACCGAACTCATCGTATGATTCCCTTTCGATGTAAAGCTGCGTCATGCTGAACAATACCAGCGCGAAGAGCAGATTCTATGGCCGGTGCTGGTCGACGATCTTGCAGGCACGACGCATCAAGTGTACGGCGGATTAGCAGACCCGATTTACCTCTTGGACGCCGATGGCCACGTAGCTTTCTACAACATGTGGGCGCACGTGCCGACGGTACACGCTGCGATCCAGGGTTTGCTGCAAAAGGCTGGGCGCGGCATTGTTGGCAACGGCGTGGACCGCACGCCGCATATGCTAGCCTCGTTAACCGACGGCTGGAAGGGGCTAAGAAAAGGGCTCCCACAGAGTCTCACTGACATTGAGACTGCCGCTCCGACACTAGGAGTAAGTGCGTGGCTCGGCCATCAACTCCGCCCGCTACTCGCGCCGCTGACGCTACGCGATACGCCGCTGCCTGCGCCAGTCAAAGCTGGCCTCACAATCGGCGCGGCAGCTCTTTTCATGTTCGGCCTTCGTAAGCGTGCTCGCGGTCGGCTGTGACACGTAGTTGCGGAAGGGGTGCTCGGAAGTTTCGTCTCGAGACGCATGCGCATCGGCGTGTTTACCCGGTCGTTTCATAGCGTTGGCGGTGACGCCGCCGCTCCTGCTCATACGTAAGATCTGAGCGTGCCTGTTGCCAGTAGGGATAGAACTCGCGTGCTGCTGCAGCTTTGACCGCATCAGGCTGACGCGGTAAGAGGGCACCGCTGGTGGGGTCATACTTGCGTCCGCTGGCATGATTGGCGTAGCGCCGCGCGCGGGTGTAGCCCATCTGCAAAAACTTACGCGCCATATCCATGCCGACAAAATCGTCGGTGGCTTTGTAGCGAAGAAACAACTGATAAATAGTTGCTGCAGACTGACGAGCGATCACGGGCGTCTTAAAACGCCAGTACGGCAGGATCTCGCTTTTGTAGGGCTCAACCAGGAGCACGCCTTGTTCGCCTTTGCCGATGCGGTACAGCTCAGGCCGCTGGCGAAAGTTGATCGTTGCATAGTCGAGGTTATAGTCAAACGCTTTACTCATACGGGCGCTTGGCTGCTTTGTGGGCTTGGCGGCGCCGTTCATTGACGATGGCATCGGACATGTGTGCGGCAACCAGACGCGTGGGAATCCGCTCATAGGCGCCAAGGACCACCGCTTTCTCAATCAAGGGGCGAGAAAAGAGAAGGGGAGTTCTCTTTTCTCACGAGATCCGACGAGGGTATCTATTTCGCCAGGTTGGTTGGGTCATAGGTACCCAGGTTTTTGTCACTGGGCGTCGTGCTTGTATCCTTCCTAGACGATCGATCGGCACTTCCCGTTGCCTCAGACGAGGTTGCTCCATGGGCTCCTTTTGCTTCCACTTGGTTATGTGTGGTCTGGGCTAAGGTATGGTGTTCCTGAAGCGTGGGCAGGGTCTTTGCAGCCCAATTTTTGACGTCTGCATCTTTCCCCTGCTCCGCTTGCATTTTGAAAGTGGAAATATCTTTTTTGTGGTCTTTGAGCATCTCTTTCATGTATACTTTGTCAAATGCTGCACCGGAGAGACCGGAGAGTTTTTTCTGTAACGCTTTGGCGTCCGCACTCATTTCGTTTCGGTCGGTAACGTGATCCCTTCGGACACGGCGAGATCTTGTAACTCTTGGTTGGCTTTGCCATGATCACTTACCATGCGTTGACCAAAGTTTTTCACTGCCTCACTCGCAGCTTTGTCGGCCGCCATCTGGCCAAGTGCCACCTCTGCCATACCACCTTGTACCGCTTCTTTGAAAAACTTACCGTCTGGATGGGTACCTGTAGCATTGTCCGTCGCGCCAACACTGCCAACACTTAAAAACATTATTGCTGTGACTGCTGCCGCGCCCGTGATGATTCGCTGTTTCATACGATATTCCTTTCGTAGCATGAGTAAAGACCATTAATAAATTTTTTAGCGATACTATAACTTTCTGTTATTTTTATTCCTTATGTCTCCGCGAGTGAGACACGCGGCCTCATCGTATTGACCCCTTCTTGCCGTGATGGATTTTGCATTGGCGTCGCCGTTGGTGCTACGGCAGTCTGGAGGACGCGTATCTCATCCTTGACTCGTTCGACTCCTACTACGCGCTCAACTTTCCCAATCACTCGCTCTTTCTCTGCCTGCTTTCAACGGTAATGAAAGCTACGCGAGCAAAGGCCGTGCCACAAAGAAGAACACGTGAAGGATTGAACTCTGTGCAATTTCAACGATAAAGCCTTTCACTGTGAGTGTTTTGTCACAACGGTTGTGCCTTTTTACGAACACTCTGGATACGTTCTCACTTTATTTAGAGGCTGGATGGCAAGGCGTTGTTTAGCGGTCACATCAGGCAATACACAGCAGGCTCAACTACACTGGTAAGGAATCGCCATAATTTCCTGCCAGAGTTCGACTACAGGCTGACGGTTAATCACCGCTTCACGACTGCGTTGATACATCTCCGTTGTTTGCAGAGCGAGATTATCGATGACCTCTGTGGCAGACCAGACGTCATACGCAAAGCCTTCTGCATCCTTGCCGTATTCCTTATATTGATTTCTTTGGGCCGTCTTGTGCGTGAACTCACGGCATTGAGTTTGCTTATCTAGTACTGGTCCTTATGGAGACCACACTGTTCCGTCTTAGGGTCACCATAAAAAAGCCTAGAAGATGAATCAGAAAGAACGAGGAGAGTATGGCAACAACAATTGACGAAACTTCAGGAACAATTCGTGAAGAGCACGTCTCCCTACCTTTACAAGATACTGAACGATTACAGCATTTACGTCCTGCTCTCGATTCGCAGTACGCAGAAGATATCGTGCTGGCGTTGGGCCCGCGTGTTCGTTGGGGTGGCCTCTTCGCTGGGGTGGTCGCAGCGTTTGCAGTCATTCTATTGTTCACCATGTTGGGTATCGCCATTGGCCTGTTGACTGTTGATAACACTTTGTCAACGAGCCGTGGTGATGCGCAGAACTTCACGACCAGCGCAGGAGTATGGGCAGGGATCAGCGCCATGATGGCATATTTTGTGGCAGGTATGGTCGCAACCAAAGTAACCGACCGCCCAGACGGAGGGGCCTTTCTCCACGGCGTACTGGCATGGATGCTATTGAGCATGACGTTATCGGGGCTGGCTACCAGCGGTATGGCACTGGGTTTCGGCAATCTACCAGATGGATTGCTTCCTCGTCTCAGTAGGAACGCAGCTCCTGTGAATCCGCAAGATATTACAGAAATGGATATCGCTCAGAGACTCGGGTTAACGAGCCCCTCGCAATTGCTGGACCCTGCGCTGGACGAGCGTATGGTAAGCGCCTTAGCAACAATGACGAATATGTCGAGCGAGGAGGCAGAAGTTGCCCTTGATAATCTCCGCGCGCAAGTCACGTCTGTGCAAAATGATCCGGCGGCTGTAGATGCAGAAATGAGTGCGTTTCTGTCGCAGATGGTCACACGTGTGCAACAACAGACGGCGACGCTCGCCGCGCCTACGGAGCCTCAGTTAGAAAATGGTCCACGGATAACATTCGCGGTAATGACGATCACACTTATGGTGACAATTATGGGAGCACGCGCGGGCGTTCCCGATAGTCGCCGCTGGCGTAGACTCGCTTTTCGACTGTAAATTTCTTTGCGCCGTGGACGGCTCTCTGGAGAGGCGACAGAAACCGAACGCGGCGTGACCGTCAACCTCCCTGACATGCTGTTTGAATTTGGCCAAGCACGCCTGATTCCAGAGGTGCAGGCAAAGACTCGCGACATGGCACAGAAAGTGAGAACAGTGACGGAGCGGAAAGCTAACTCTTCAACAGAAAGGAGGCAGCCATCTGCTGAGTTGGACATTGACCTTTTTAGTTTTGGCGTTTTTTGCTGCGGTCTTTGGTTTAACCAGTCTCGGAGGAACAGCCTCGCACATCGCATGGATTCTCTTCGTCTTGTTCCTGGTGATGTCGGTCGTTAGTATGCTCACTGGACGCGGTCGCCCGGTAGTGTAACTTCTGCTCCTACGGCCATGAGGGAAACTACCAAGAGGACACTCTTCCCACCTCTCTAACCTCACTTAACGGCTGGTGCTGGCAACTTCGAGATTATTAATGATCTGAGTCACTCCAGTGACGGTGCGAGCTTTCGATTCAATATCCGTCCGTTGCTGCTGGCTATTCACGGACCCTTGGAGAGTGACCATACCGCCACTTGCCTGTACGGACATATTCGAGACTAGCGACGCGAGCGATGCATCAGCCTGGAGCGCACTTGTTACTCGCTACGCCAAGGCTTGATCTGTTGCATTCATCTGAGCAGCACTAGCTCCGAGGGGAGGGTTTGCTGATGGTGCGGGCGTTTGGTTGTTCGTCGCCGTACGGTTGGTATTGCTATCACAGCCAAGAATACTAAGACTTACGACTACTGCAGTAAGAGTAGACTTAATCATATCATTTGATCCTTTCCCGAGAGGGGACTAATCGCGATACACGCCAATGGCGAAGTCATCGCGTTCTATCTCTAAAGAGCAATGACTGTGCTAGGCGACATGCCTGAAAAACAGAGTAAAAAACACGGAGTATACGCCAGCTCTTTTCATCCTTAGGCAAACAGTACTCTTATTTACCTGGCGTACTATCAGTGATATTTCCCGAAGGCTTTGTCGGCGATTTCGGTTTGGCCGTGTCTTTTGGCGTCCGCAACACTTTGGGTTTCTGCTCACTTTTGTGGGGATTCGAGTGTTTTGGGTTTTTATCTCTCATGGTCGTAACCTCCGGAGTGGTATTGCAGTGGAGCTGCACGATATCTCATGCGTACAAAGCAACCGCTATGCCATTCGTGGAGCGCAGTCGCAAAGGGTTGAGCAGCGGAGCGAGGAGTTTCGCTAGCGCCCAATTTTTAGTGCTACCTTTTTCAGATCGTCTATAAAGTGGTGCATAGCTTCTTCACGGGTTTGTTCGTCTGGCATGCGCAAAACTGCAGACGGGTGGATGGTCGCGATAATCCAGGAAGCAAGAGGAGAAGGTAAGAATTCTCCTCGTTGACGAGTAACACGAAACGTTTCTCCCAACAAAGCCCGTGCAGCCACTGCACCAAGGCACACAATCCCCTGAGGTTGGAGGGACGCAATTTCGGCGGTTAGCCACGGGCGACAGGCTGTCACTTCTCCTTTGTTAGGACTTTGATGAAGGCGTCGCGGTCCTTTGGCGACCCACTTAAAGTGTTTGACGGCATTAGTGACATATAATTGAGTTCGGTCGATCCCAGCAGCGTGTAATGCGCGGTCGAATAATTGGCCAGCTGGGCCGACAAACGGCTTTCCAGCTCGATCCTCTTGATCGCCTGGCTGCTCACCAACAAATAGTGTTACGGCCGTGCGACTTCCTTCGCCAAAGACTGTCTGGGTGCCAGTTTGCCATAGTGGGCATGCCTGACAGTGGGCTGCGATTTCCCGCAGTTCCTCAAGTGTTGCGTGCGCAGGAATTAATGATGCAGCAGAGTTCGCTTCTCGTTGTCCCATGAATGCTCTTCGATACTTTATCGTTGAGATTTGTCGCTCAGTACTGAAGTGAGCAACTCGTATGCCATTTATTGAACCTGTAAAGATTCGCAAAATGTTTGCTGAGCGTCAGGAGTCAGAGGTGGGGGATTTCTATGACTCCTGTGTGCGGTCACTAACGCCGAGCTCTTGTAGAAAAAGCCCTACAATCACGAGAGCAAAACCTCACACTACAAGAAAACAGAATACCTACGTGACGCCTCAACCTTGCTAAGCTATAGGCTTCCTATTTGAAATGGAGACACGAGAGATCCAGACCACCCTTCGACAAGCTCAGGATGAACGGGTCAGAGACTGCAATCGTTGAGGTTTTTCCGTTCATGCTGAGCCTGTCGAAGCATGACTGACATTCACACGGAACATTTCATTTAGGAAACCTATAGGTTGGTACTCTGGGTGTTGGGAGAGAAAGGGGAGCGATACTCCCCAGGGGAGCAGGTGTAAAAATAGAGAAAATACAATGGTGTTCTCTGATTCACCAGTCACAACGTAAGGAAAAAGCTCAGCGTTTTTATCACTGAGGATCGCCTTTAGGTTCCTTCTCCTTCCGGGAGAAGCCTGGCCTGAGATTGTCGAAGGGGTCAGGAGGAGGGGAGCAAGAAGCAAAACTCGCTATTTTTCATCCCCTCATCCTAGCGCTCTCTCTTCGGGAGAGGGAATTCTCACGTTGCTAATGCTTACGTTGTGATTGATGTTAGGACATCGCCATCAGAGTAAACTGTGAGTATTTTCCATACACACAATGTAGGCAAATGTCTACACAAGTGAGACCGCTTTGACTCTTCTAGGTTTTCCCTATTGACAACCGAGTGCATGTTCACCGTTCCCGTTCACGACATCTGATACTGACACAACATGTTACGATTGGCCCTCATCAGTAGTCAGCAACATCACGCCTTCCTAGTCGACGAGCATGAATTCGACCAGATCTTCGCACGGATTCGGGACCAGCACCTCAGCTACTGGGCCGACCCCTACCGCCGCAAGCATGATGAGATCAATACCTGGGACGGAGGGCGTGGGGTTTACTTCGACGACCCCAACGGCCACCTATTGGAGGTCCTCACCCGTCCGTACGGGAGCGGTGGGACGACCACGTCTCGGCCTCACCCCTTGTTCGCACGGACACAGGGGACCGAAGATCCCGAGGGTCATCGTGCTGATTACCAAGAGCAGAACGGCGGAGCTAATCTCGCCACCGCAGAGCGACCCGACGTGAGAGGAATAGCAGGAAGATGACGGAATTTGCGAGCAGCACCCGAATCCTATAATCCGCGCAGTCATTATCGAAACGTGGTTCTTCCTTCCCCATCACTAACTGTGAAATGAAACATCGACCCTTCCCGTGGCTTCGATTCCACCCAAATGCGCCCGCCGTGCTGTTCGACGATCTTCTTGCAAATGGCGAGGCCGATGCCGGTCCCAGCGTACTCACTACGCGAGTGCAACCGCTGGAAGACCTGAAACAGCTTGCCCGCTTGCTGCGGATCAATGCCAATGCCGTTGTCCCGGACGGAAAACTTCCAGTGATGATCTTCTTTGATGGCGGAGATGTGAACACGGGACGATTTCTCCTCACAAAACTTGAGCGCGTTGCCGATGAGGTTCTGCAACACTTGGCCGATGCGGGTCGCGTCGCCCTGCACCGTCGGCAACGGATCGTGGGTAATCACGGCCTCACACTCCGTGATTCGCGTCTGTAAGGCGGTCAATACCTGCGTGAGCACAGCCTCGCAATCCACTGCCTGGAACTCTTGGGTTTGTCCCGCCTTGGTGTAGGCTAACAAGTCAGTGAGCAGCTGTTGCATCCGTTTGGCGGCGTCGGTGACAAAGGTCATGTAGTCGGTAGCGGAGTCGTCCAGTTTCCCTTGCAGGCGGCGCGCCAGGAGTTGGACATAATTGCTCATTGTGCGCAACGGCTCGTTTAAGTCGTGAGAAACGATGTGCGCGAATTGCTGGAATTCGGCGTTGATGCGCTGCAGCTCTGCGAGGAGCCGTTCGCGCTCGGTCTCGGCGGCTTTGCGGGTGGTAATATCAGTCGAGACGCCGACGAGCCCGACCACGGCGCCTTGTACGTCATAATAGGGCGCTTTGGTGGACAGGAAGGTGCGTAGCCCGGCAGGCGTGGTCACTGTCTCTTCGAGAGTCTCGGCCCGGCCCGTGGTCATGACGCGGCGGTCGGAGGCGACCACCGCCTCGGCCTGGGCGAGATCTTGATACCACTCCGGGTCGGAGCGGTCCATGATCTCCTCCGGGGTCTTGCCCATGGTGCGGAACAAGCTTGGGTTGCCAAAGAGCAGTCGGTTCTGCTGGTCTTTGACGTAGATAAGTTCTGCAGTGGTTTCACTCACTGCTTGTAACAAAGCAGTCGCCCGCTGTCGTTCTTCCTCAGCCTGCTTGCGGGCAGTGATATCCACGATCACTCCCATGATGGACCTCAGCTTTCCTGCTGCGCTGAGACGCGGGCGGCCGTGGTCCTCCATCCAGCGCGTGACCCCGTCAGGGGAGCACAGGCGAAACTCTAAGGTGTACGCCGTTTGGGCCTGGAGACTGGTCTGCAAGGTAGTCAACAAGCGGTCACGGTCATCCGGATGGACCAGTGCAAAAAACTCATGGCGGTTGGTGATAGACATGCCTGCCGGAAGTCCCATCACGCGGTTGATGTTCGGGGACTGAGTAATCTTCTCCGTCTCCGCCTCCCATTCCCAGGCGACCATATGCGCGGCATCAAGTGCGTACCGCAGTCGCTCCTCTGAGCGCTGTCGCTCCTCTTCGGCCTGTTTGCGGGCGGTAATGTCGGTCGCCACGCCCCTATACCCGACCGCCTCCCCGGAGCCGGCGTGGAACGTACGGCCCATGGCTCCGATCCAGTGCACTCTCCCATCCGGCCATACCACACGATACTCGACCTCGAAGTCCTCGCCCTCCGCAAGTAGCTCTCTAAGCTGGCCCATCCGCGACCGATCCTCAGGGTGGACGTGAGTGAGAAACTTCTCGTAGGTAAGTTTGGAGTCGTCCGGGGGCAGCCCGAAGAGGCGCTTGAACTGCGGTGACCAGAGCAGGCGGTCCTCCCGGAGATAGTAATGCCAAATGCCCACCCCGGCGGAGTCCGTGGCGAGCCGCAATCGTTCTTCACTATCCTGTAGCACCATCTCCGCCTGTTTACGCGCAGTGATGTCACGGAAGAATACCGAGAGCCCGCCCGTGATGGTGGGATACACCCGCACGTCATACCAGCACTCCCACGGCGGATAGTAGCTCTCGAACTCCACAGCCACACGCTCTGTCATGGCGCGGTGGAATTCGGGATAGAGGTTGGTCTCGCGCGTCGGTAGGAATACGTCCCAGTACACTTGCCCCAGCAACTCCTCGCGGCGATGGTGCATAGCTGCGGCGGCGCTGGCATTGATCGCCGTGATACGCCACTGCGAATCAAAGGCCACAAAGCGGTCATGCATGCTCTCCAAGACGTGCGTGACTTCATCGCGCGCGGCGTCGGCCTCTGCGCGCAGGCGTTGCTCCCGACGCTCGCCCAGGAGCCGGGCCGTGGTTTCCGTCACCGGGCAAAACACGCCCCGGACTGCACCGTCTTCATCCCGAATGGGGCTGTAGGAGAAGGTGAAATAGTGCTCGCCCACCGCGCCGTTATGGATGATTGGCAGGAAGAGATCAGAGGACCACGTCGCCTCACCGGTCGTTAACACGCCGTGCAGCATCGGCCCGACGATCGACCAAATCTCTGACCAGAGTTCGCGGGCGGGCCGTCCAAGGGCAGTGGGATGTTTATCGGCCAGGATCGGCATATACGCGTCGTTATAGAGCATGACGAAGTCGGGTCCCCAGAAGATAATGGTGGGGAACTGCGAGTTGAGCGTGAGGCTCACCGTCGTGCGCAAGCTCGGCGGCCAGGCGCTGACGGGACCGAGCGGGGACGCGGTCCACTCATGGGCACGCATTACTGCACCCATCACGCCGCCACCGGCCAGGATGCTCTCCTCGGCTCGCAAACGCGACGCGTCGTGCGTAGTGCTCTCAGTAGGTCTCATGATTTTTCTCTCTCAAGAGTAGCCAGCATGGAAAAAGAATCGGGGAAACGGAGAATGGGAGAAACGGTGAGGAAAAACTATTCTTTCTTCTCCGATTCTCCGGTTCGCCGATTCTCCGTTTCATTCTGCACTCCTCTTTTTTCTCTACAGCCTTCAGCCTGCAGCCTATAGTCTGTCTTGTATTGTGAATAAAAACGTCGTCCCTTCTTCTGGCGTTGATTCCACCCAGATCCGTCCGCCGTGGCGCTCGACGATCTTCTTGCAAATCGCCAAGCCCATGCCGGTCCCTGGATAGTCGGTGCGGCGCTGGAATTTGCGGAAGAAACGGAAGAGTTGGTCCGTGGCTGAGGGCGCGACGCCGATGCCGTTATCGCGCACGGCAAAGCGCCAGCCGTTGTCCTCGCGCTCGGCCCACACGTGCACGCGCGGTGGAACGCTGTTGCGAAATTTCAGCGCGTTGTCGAGCAGTTCGTGAAAGACGAGTTGCAGGTGTTTCGCATGTACCGTGAGGGTGGGTAATGGGTCATGGGTGACAACGGCAGCACTTTCTGTGATTGCTTCGCGTAATTCAACGAGCGCCTGTTGCAACAGTTCGTCACAGTTGGTTTGGATTACGACATGCGGGTGTTCGTCTACTTCCAGGTAGTGCGTCAAGTCGGTGAACTGCATCTGCATGCGCTTGGTGCCCTCGACGATATAGGTGACGGCTTCTTGCATGTCCGCGTCCAGCGCATTCCCGCAGCGGAGAGCGAGGCGCTGGGTATAGAGGCTAACTTGGCGGACCGGCTCTTGCAGGTCATGAGCGGAGACATAGGCGACTTGGCGCAGATCGGCGTGGGCGCGGGCCAAGTCACGGGCCTGTTGCGCTAGCGCTTCCTCGGTGCGTTTGCGAGCAGTGATGTCCAGGAGGACGGCTACGCTCCCGCGTACCTGCCCGTGAGCGTCAAAGAGGGGCTTAGCGGCGCCATAGGTGTACGTCTCGGTGCCGTCGGCAAAGCGATAGAGGTATTCCGCATCTGTGATGGCGACTCCGTGAGTGCCAACGTATTGCACGGGAAGGTCCGCAGGTTGCAGCGCGGTCCC
>JAYVFX010000540.1:0-5060 GCA_043772795.1 Deltaproteobacteria bacterium | reverse complement strand
TGACACTTGTGGCCTATGCCAAAGCTGTAGGCCAAATCGAGGCGATTATAGCCGTGATCCTCGCTCTCGTTATCTGGCGGGAACGCGAAATTCTGCGGCAACTTCCTGGTGTGGCTTTGGTGACAGCTGGGATTGCGCTGGTGCTGTTGGGGTAAGTTTCTAGTTTCTGGTTTCTAGCGGCGAGTTTACCAACCTTGCAAAAGGTCGATCAATCGGATTAAGCTTGAGACGAGCTGCCAAAGGAGGAGCACACAATGGCTGAAAAAACCTACAATCGCACGACCCAGGATGTCGGAAACATCTTGGTAATGGAACATGTGAACATTACCGTCCCAGATCAGGCGCTGGCGTTGCAGTTTTACATTTCAACGCTGGGACTTACCCGCGATCCGTACATGATGGTTGGCGCAGAAAATATGTGGGTCAATGTGGGAGAACAGCAATTTCACCTCCCTACTCGTCAACCGCAAGTCCTGCGCGGACATATCGGGTTGGTCGTTCCTGACCTCAATGCACTGAAGAGGCGGTTGGAACGTGCCCAAACAAAACTCACTGGTACAGCTTTTCGCTGCGCAGAAGAGAATGGCCATGTTGAGGTCACCTGCCCATGGGGCAATCAATTTCGTGTCCACGCACCTGACCCACAATTTGGTGATATGACCTTGGGGATTCCCTATATCGAACTGATGGTCGAACCGAACGCTGCGTTAGGCATCGCACAGTTCTATAAGGAAGTGATGCAATCTCCAGCGACCTGGACGCCGAGCAAACAGGGAGCGATGGCGTGTGTGCCAGTTGGGCGTTCACAAAAGCTACGGTTTCGCGAAACGACCGCGCCGATTCCATCCTATGACGGTCATCACATCGCCGTGTATCTTGCCAATTTTTCTACTCCTCATACATTCCTGAAGGAGCGAGGACTGGTGAGCGAGGAGAGTGACAATCATCAGTATCGGTTCCGTAACATCATCGACCCTGATTCAGGACGAACACTGTGTGAGCTCGAGCATGAAGTGCGTAGTCTGTTTCACCCCATGTGGGGGCGCGAATTAGTAAATCGGAACGCCGGGCAGAACATTTTTGCCTACGCGCACGGACGGGATGTGTTTGCCAGTCAGGGAACACATGTCGGGGGAAGATCGTAGAGGAACGGCCTGAGAGATACTACTGGCGAGTAATAGCAGAGACGAAAACATTCGCCAGCAGTATCTCTCAGACCGAAATTTTTTGTATAACAGGAGTCGGGGATGCAAACCCCCGACTTGCTATCCGCATCGCCCACCACCAATCGATCATCAATAAAAGCATCGCTCCAAGCAGCAACCACGGCCACAGAGGTTTCCCGGTCTTCTCTGCTGTACGCGGTGTCGGCGAAGCCAGCGACGCAAGCCGTAACGGACGGCCAAGTTGAGACTCTTCAGTATTGTTGAGATTGACCGCTATCCGTCTTTCCTGTCCGTTCTCACTAACGGCATATACTCCTTGTTTTGCGAGCACGACGGTATTCCCAACTGGCGGAACAACCTCTCCATTCGTGAGTTGCACGCGCGTCTCAGCATTGCGCACCGGAAGTGATACGCCCGTGTGCAAATCAGGCGACTGTCCGGCACGGGCAGCCACCCACCCCAACAAGTTGAGGGTAAGAATGGATGCTGGCAGATTTCGCTTCCCGAGATATGGCAGGAGATCAAACCCCACGGCCGCATACCGATAGCCGTCACGCTCTCCCGCGAGGAGAAGCGTCCCAACAGTACCGCTCACAATTGGAGCACACCAACCCACAGGCAGTAACGCTTGAGCATACGGAGGAGCCAACAATGAAAACGTGACATAACTGGTCAACGGGTGTGCCGCCGCCCACTGCGTCACTTGCGGCCGCTGCGCGGCTTTTCCAAGGGGAAACAGCGCATTCCCTTCAGGTGGGAAAATGAACACGGCATTAGTTGCAGGGAGCGCTTCCGGCATCACCAAGTGGAATACCACAAGGGGGAACCCAACAGCACGGGCAGGGGTATATTCCGCTGGATTGAGTCGCTGTACCTGCAAGTTTGGGATTTGTTCGAGGCTACTCGTCACATTGGACGCGGGGGACACCAGCAAAAGCGGAATGGTCTTCAACGATGGTAATACCGCATACGCCTCGTTATCGACCGCGAGCCCATCGTCCACAACGAGCCGCACCCGGTACGTCGTTGTTACCGGCAAACGCGGAAATGTCGTCACAGATAGCTCATTCTTTACCAACGGCTGGGATACCAGCACTTTCCCCGATTCCCCGTCCTCAATATCTACACTTCCGCTCGCCCCACGTTCGAATCCTGCAACGGTCACTGTGGCCTCGACCTCATCAGGAGCAAAAGGACTGCGATAGACCTGAAATGCAGCGATCGACAAATTTGGCTGCACCTTACCAAGCGTGTGGACCGTTAGAGCACCCGTGTTCTGCGCTTCACTCCATGGTCGGTCAGTAAAAAAGACAATCCGTTGAAAGCCTTGCTCCTTGAGCAACTGAGAGAAGAACGCTGAGAGCACCTCATCACTCACATCCGGCATGTCTGTCACCGTCACCGCTGCGGCCTGCTCCTGTACGGGCGAGGAAATCTCACTCGACGCGGCAACCAAAGTTGGGAACGGTGTCGTGACAAAAAGGCTCACCGCGTCTTCACTCGGAAGCGAGGCGATCATGTCCAGTGCTTGTTGCTGTGCCACGGCAAACACGCTGCTTTTGGCCGCAGGGGCACGAGCCTGCATGCTCGCCGACGTATCAAGGACAATCGCCACTTTCTCGCCGCGCTGGTGGAGAAACGGTTGTGCCGCAGCCGCAATTAACAGCAGCAGCAGCAAGAGTTGGAAAAAAAACAGCGGCGAGAGCTGCAGCCTACCCCATAATCGGCGTTGCGCTACTGGTGGAAGCCCCTGATAGAGAAATACTGCTGGCACCACCACTCGCTGTCCACGCTCACGGAACAGATAGGGAAGCAAGAGCAACGGCAATACATAGAACAACTGCCAGGCAGAGGGAGAAAGAAAAGTAAAATCCATGTAACTACATCAGCCGCAGAGCGGCGAATGAATGTAGGCCGGTCTTTCAAGGCCGGTTGAGGGGAAACGCCTCAACCATCGCGTCGCGCTGTGGCGCGGTGAATTCTACGCCATTGGATACAGGCCGTAAACGACCTGCCTACCATCGACTGTCCCTACGGGGCGAAAAAGGCTGAGCAGTTACAAATCCATAACGTTGCCTGCTTCTCTTGATAGAAGCGCAAGCGACGAGGAGCAATGGCCTGGACTCAGACCCTCCTCTCCTCGAATTCCCTGCCATCGGAACGCTTTATCTCAGGCCCCTCACTAGATTTCAGAAAGCCAGTAAAGATTTTCTCGATGGGTCCGATAACAGAAAGGAGAATTGGTGGGGCAATAATTCGAGCGTTCTGTTTGGTAAGTCAGCACGTCGGTACGCGTCGTGAAAGTAAGGGGGTCATGTGAACATCGTAGGCAGACTGGGGTGGTTTTTCTCTTCTAGAAGGGACTTTCGGAACAAGAGCCTCGTGGGAAAAAGTGGAGCCCTCGTAGTACTGCTTGTCCTCGTCAGCACCCAAACTGTATTCGCCCAGCGAGCGGCAAAAAATGCGCCGGATGATAAGCAGCTCGTCAAACAATTGCTCCAACGCATCGAAACCCTAGAGGGTCGGCTTCAGCAACTCGAAAGTGCCGGAGTCCACACCGTTGCCCCTCAACCAGAGCCACAACGGGCAGTAGAGCGCAGTGCGGTTGAGGCCCCCGCAGTATCAAGTGAAGCGGCATCGCACGAAGGACACGACGGAATGTCGTTCGAAGGCATGCCGACCCTGCAAATGCGCGGCTTTGCTGATGTGCAGTATCATATCGGTGATCAACGTGGTGCAAAAAATGCCTTTGCTTTGGGGCAACTCGATTTGTTCCTCACTTCTCGCTTAGCTGACAACCTGGATGTCCTCGCAGAACTCGTACTGGAGGGCAGCGAGGAGAACGCCTTCGGATTTGAGATCGAACGCCTCTTGCTGCAGTACCGTGCGAGTGAGTATCTCACTCTTGGTGTCGGTCGCTATCATTCTACCATTGGCTACTACAATACGGCCTATCATCATGGCACCTGGTTCCAAACCGCGACTGGTCGTCCGTTTCTTTTTGCCTTTGAAGACGAAGGCGGCATACTACCAATTCACAATGTCGGGCTCACTGCAACGGGCGCGGTTCCTTCGGGCCGGCTCGGACTCCACTACGTAGCGGAAGTCGGCAATGGTCGCTCGTATAGTCCAGGCAAAGAACAAGTCGGTATCGTTACTGATAACAATAATGGCAAGGCGTTTAACCTCGGTCTCTTCGCTCGGCCCGAATGGGTGCCAGGGTTACAGATCGGCGCTTCGGTGTACCGCGACCGCCTTACTCCAGATGGACTGCCATCTATTGGCCAGACCATCTTTGCTGGTCACGTTGTCTATACCACCCCGAGATTCGAGTGGCTGAATGAGGGTATCCTCATGCGCCACGACCCACACGGACAACAGAGTGTCCACACCGTAGGCTTTTACACTCAAGTCTCTCAACAGTTTGGTAAGTTCCGTCCGTATGTTCGCTACCAGTACCTCAATGTGCCCGCTCGTGACCTGCTCTTTGGGACCGAGGTCGGTCGCCGCAATGGTCCATCACTAGGAGTGCGATACGATCTGAGTGAGTTTGCCGCGCTCAAAGTCCAATACGACCATACTGACCGTCGCCGTGGCAGCTCCATCAATGAAATAACCATGCAGGCTTCTTTTGCGTTCTAGTGGACAGGGAGAACAAGTATGCGCATATTTCTCTCCATTCTTGTCATGCTGACTCTCTGGGTAGGGCTCCCTCCCGGCGCTTGGTCACAGAGCCAAGACAGTGGACTCGCTATCATCGTCAACAAGACCAATCCAACCGAGGAGGTCTCCTCTGCTGAATTGCGCAAGATCTTTCTCGCCGAACGTGCACACTGGCCGCAAGGTGGGTCGATCTCAATTGCCATGCGTGACGCCGGGCAGGAGGAGCGAACC
>JAYVFX010000539.1:0-4634 GCA_043772795.1 Deltaproteobacteria bacterium | reverse complement strand
ACGGTACGTTTCACACGTCATAACGTACTCTTTCGCGTTTCGCGACGCATGGTCGCTTCAGGTTGCGTATCGTCTTGTAGGTAGCCATGTTCACGCCCGTAGCTGTCTAAAGCTGCCCGTAGTGCCCGTCGCGCCCGGGCCAAGCGCGAACGCACCGTACCGGTAGGACATCCAAGGACAACTGCAGCTTCCTCATAGGTTAAATCTTCCATATCTACTAACAGAAACGTGGTTCGATACTCCTCAGGGAGCGTGTGGAGCGCCTCAAGGATTTCATGATCGACTTTTCGTGCCAAAAACAGCTCAGCCGGGTCATGTCGTTCAGCTTCCCCTTCAGAAAAAAGCTTTTCCTCGTATTCATTCGTTAATCGATCAATATCTAGCGTTTGCTGCTCCCGCATCCGTTGTGGGTAACGACTTCTGAATGCGTTATACATAATCGTTAACAGCCAAGCTCGACAGTTAGTTCCCGGAGTGAATTGGTGGAAAAAACGAAACGCTCGCAGGTAGGTTTCTTGAAAGAGGTCGTCGGCTTCGTCTCTACGCCGTACGAGTGATAGGCAGGCAGCATACACTGCCTCTTTACAGGCGAGCGCATGTACTTCAAACAGCGTCTGTTTCGTCTGCACCCCTGATTCTTCCGTAGCAACGTCTCGCATCAGGGAGACAGACACGATATCCGCCATGTCGTTTCCTCTTTACGGTACAATCCTAGCACACGCGCAAAAGTTCCCAGCGGCGCGGTCCAGACGAGTGTCTTTCTTGCCCAGGCAACAAGGGCCTCGCTCGCCCACTCTCGGAAACTGTTTACGTCCACAAACACACACGCGCGAGCTCGGTGTCCATATATTCGTTGAGCGAATGAATCTTACCATTTGCCACTCGCCCGTGATCTTTATCTCTGTCGCACGTCTTCTTTACCCTCCAACGGTTCTATCCCGGTTTTCCCACCGAAACGTGGGAGATCATGGTCGAGGGGTACCCAGTCCACACGATTGGAGAAATAATAGTGGGCTTGCGGAGCGCGATCGATCTCGCCTTTGAGATTGGCTAAGACAATATCGATATGCTGAGGATGGTTTTTTGATTCGCAAAAGAGCGAGCTGCTGCAAACATCACAAAAAGAGCGCCAGCCGTGATCAGAGGAACGATAGATCTTGAGATGATCTTGACCGGCAGTCATACGAAACTGTGAGTAAGGGACCGCAAACCAAGTCACATACCCAGCTCCATGTACCCGTCGACACATCGAACAATGACAGTGTGCACAAAACAGCGTGGGCAGCGTCACTGCAAACTGGACCGCACCACAAAAACATTCACCTTGAACGGAAATCGCGTTGTCTTTGGCTTCACTCATGATGGCCTCCTGTTCTTATAGCTTTTCCATGACTTTGCGTGCGAAGTCTTCAATCACGCGGTACTGCGTTTCTAACGATGGCAGGATCATGATTTGATGCAATCCCGCTTCTTCCAAACGACGGATCTGCTCGATGATCTCTTCCGGTGTTCCAATCAAACAGGTTGTTTTGATTAATTCGGGTGTAACAAACTTGGCTTCTTCAGGCAACAGATACGTACAGTGTCCATCATGAATACGAAGATGCAGATGTGAGGGCGGCGTTTTCTCGACCATCGCTCGATACTCATCCCACATGAGGCGCAGATGCCCCGGCGGATCATCCCCAAACTGGCGAATTTTGTCGTAGACATAATGGAGCGAGGCAATGACAAAGGCTCCACATTCCCGTAACACCCGCTCCGAAGTCAGAGACTCGCCGGGTGCAAGAATGACTGCCGTCGTCAGCGACGCGGTATAAAAATTGTTGTGGTCGAGCGTCTTACTGGCACGGGACGCACCGGCTTGCGCATTGTTGAGCGCGCGATACATGAAGCCTGGATCAGGTGGAATCGACAGGACAAGACCATCGCCATACTCACCAGCAAGACCTTGTGCTTTTGGCCCAAAGCCGGAAACGTACAGCGGTATCGGATGCTCAACATCGATAAAGTTCTGTTCCTTCATCAAGAAGCGGATCGGCGTGGTCTCTCCCCGCCAGGTGAATTCAACCTCCTCGCCGCGCAGTAATCCACGTAAGGTTTTCAGGTAGCTCGCAAACTCTTTAAGTTTGAGTGGCTTATGACCCATGATCCGCATGGCGGTGTTGCCAGTGCCGATGCCAAGAAACGTACGGCCCGGCGCGAGACGATTGACCGTCGCAATACTACTCGCAGTAACCGGCGCGATGCGTGTGCCGGCGACAGAAACTCCGGTACCGATTTTGATCTTACGGGTCTGTTGCGCAGCCAGCGCTAAGACAGCATAGCAATCGGACCAGATCATCTGACTGTCAGCCACCCAGGCATGGGAATAGCCAAGATTCTCAGCTCGGGCGATGTAGCCAACATCATCTATTTTCGAGGCGACACAGATTCCAAAGTCCATTTCTCGCCTTTCTATTTGTATGGTTTTGCAGCGACACGGCGCTGCCGTGCCCATTCTTCTTGCAGGTTTCCTGGTGAGTGGCAAGGGAGAATCAATTGGAGTAAAGTCCACGTCCGCAATCTCTACTGATGATGGGGGGGAACGATGTCTACTGTAGATCTCTGCTTCATGACAGCGACAGAACTTGCTCGCCGCGTTCGTCACAAAGAACTCTCTTGTTATGAGGTAATGGACGCGCATCTTGCGCAGATCGAACGCCTCAATCCGAAAGTCAACGCTCTTGTGACGTTTCTCCCGGAACGCGCGATCGAAGGTGCACGACAAGCAGACGAACTGCTCGCGCGAGGCGCGGAGGTTGGACCACTCCACGGGCTCCCGATTGCCCACAAAGATTTGGTGCTCACGAAAGGAATTCGTACGACCTTCGGCTCGCCGATCTTCAAGGATTTCGTACCGGATCAAGATGAGATTATCGTCGAACGACTGCGGGCCGCAGGCGCCATCACTATTGGCAAAACCAATACCCCTGAGTTCGGCGCAGGGTCACAAACGTTTAACCAAGTGTTTGGTGAGACGCTCAACCCTTATGACCTGACAAAAACTTGTGGCGGCAGTAGTGGTGGCGCAGCCGTAGCCCTAGCGTGCGGCATGATGCCGATTGCAGACGGCAGTGATTTAGGTGGCTCACTGCGCAACCCAGCGAGCTT
Organism: Deltaproteobacteria bacterium; assembly: GCA_043772795.1. Lineage (GTDB taxonomy): Bacteria > Desulfobacterota > Binatia > Bin18 > Bin18 > VGTJ01. The sequence goes on along the minus strand of JAYVFX010000539.1, from coordinate 1,481 downwards.
TTGTAACGTCGTCGGGTTTCGGCCATCGCCTGGTCGCGTACCAGTCTGGCCTTCACGTATTGCGTGGTGCCCGTTACCTGTGGAAGGACCGATGGCGCGCACGGTGGAAGATACAGCGTTGTTACTCAGTGCTATTGCAGGTCCCGACTCCCGCGCACCTCTCTCTATCAGTGAGTCAGGAGAACAGTTTCGCCGACCACTCGAATGGACGTTCAAAGGCGTTCGTGTTGCCTGGAGTCGGGATCTTGGAGGATTGCCGGTCGATCCGCGTGTCACTGCAGCAATTGAGAAACAACGCTCCATATTCGCCTCGCTTGGCTGTGCAATCGAAGAAGCAACGCCAGATCTCCGTGATGCCGACGAAGCGTTCCGTGTCTGGCGTGCATGGCTTTTTGATCTTGGGTACAGCGAGATGCTGGCACCGCATCGAGCGCAAATGAAAGACACCGTGATCTGGAACATTGAAGAAGGAATGAAACTCACTGGGCCGCAAATCGGTCGTGCAGAGCGCAAACGGACGGAACTGTATCATCGACTACGGCAGTTCATGGAAAAGTATGAATTCCTGATTCTGCCAGTCTCGCAAGTTCCACCATTTGACGTAAAGCAGCGCTACATTACCGAGATCAACGGCGTAAAGATGGATACATATCTCGACTGGATGCGCTCGTGTTATTACATCACCGTCACAGGGCTACCGGCGATTTCTGTTCCGTGCGGCTTCACACCAGAAGGATTACCGATCGGCGTACAGATCGTCGGACGACACCACAATGATTTTGGTGTACTGCAATTAGCACATGCTTTCGAGCAAGCGACGGGATTCTGGAAACAACGGCCGCCGATTGTAGGCCAAGGGACGTGACGCTGAGGCTCCACGCCTTTGCTGAGCCCCACAGGCGTGGTACGGTAAGTGTGTGACAAAACCACATCGTATTCTACGCATCAGTAAGCTCGCCGACCAAGGCAACGAGCCGGATCTGCGAAGGACAACTCCAGCAGAACGACTGGCAATGATGTGGCAGCTCGCGCTTGATGCCTGGGCTTTCAAGGGAGAAGTCATTGCTGAACCCCGACTTCCGCGACATGTTGTCCGCATTGTGCGACGAGAACGTTGAATTTCTTCTCATCGGTGCGTATGCACTTGCTGCCCACGGTCTTCCCCGTGCGACGGGGGACATGGACATTTGGATTCGCTGTTCCGATGAAAATGCCACACGGGTGTTACAGGCTTTGCAACGATTCGGCGCACCGCTTTTTGATCTTACCGTTGACAACTTGCAAGCTGCGGACACTGTTTTTCAGATTGGCATGGTACCTCGACGGATCGATATTCTCACGTCGTAAGAAAACGGCTGGTCGTCCCAAAGATCTGGCAGATGTAGCCTGGCTTGAGAGTGAGGATGAGAAAGAAGGAGGAAAATAACTGTGGCCATCGCTAAAGAACTTGCATTAGACCAAAAACAAATCGACCAGATTCT